>NZ_JBNBZS010000007.1:0-120045 GCF_049629625.1 Roseomonas chloroacetimidivorans
TTTTACCGGGGGCGGGGGGGGTGGGGGGGGCGGGGATACCCCACACCCGCGCCGCGGGGGGCCCCGCCGGGCGCCGCTTTCCGTCTGTGCCTCAACGGTTCAGCAGGACATCCGGCAACCAGGTCGCAACGGCCGGCCACACCGTGATAATTCCCACCGCCACCACCAGCATGAGGAAAAAGGGCAGCGCGGCCCTTGCAACCGTAGTCAACTCGCGCCCGGTCATCGCCTGCATGACGAACAGGTTGAAGCCGACAGGCGGCGTGATCTGCGCGATTTCAACCAGCAGAACAATAAAGATGGCGAACCAGACGAGGTCGAAGCCGGCCTGCTGCACCATGGGCACCACGATGGAGGTGGTGAGCACAATCATCGACACACCGTCCAGCGCCGTGCCGAGAATGATGTAGATGACCGTCAGCATGGCGATCAGCCCATAGGGGCCGAGTTCGAGCGAAGCCACGGCGGCAGCCAAAGCGGAGGGAATTCCGGTCAGCGCCATGGCCTTGGTCAGATAGGCGGCGCCGGCCAGGATGAACATGATCATACAGGACATGCGCGTCGCGCCTGTCAGACTGTCCCGGAAGCTCTCCCAGGTGAGGCATCCAGTGAGCGCCGCCAGCACCAGGGAGCCGAGGACGCCGAAGGCCGCTGCCTCGGTCGCTGTCGCGATGCCCGTGATCATGGAGCCGATCACAGCAATAATCAGCAAGGCACAGGGGATGAGCTGCGCTGATTGCCGCAGCTTCTCCCGCAGCGGCATGGAAGGTTCGGGCGCTGGCTGCCGGCTCGGGTTCAGCAGGGCCCAGCCCGCGATGTAGAGGCTGAACAGCCCCATCACCACGAGCCCGGGCACGCAGCCCGCGAGGAAGACGCGGACCACCGATACATTGGCGGCCACTGCGTAGACCACCATGATGATCGAGGGCGGGATCAGGATCCCGAGCGTGCCGGAAGTGGCAAGGCTGCCAATCGCCAGATGCTCGTCATAACCGCGCCGCTTCAGTTCTGGCAGCGCGATCTTCGAGATGGTCGCGCAGGTGGCGGCCGACGAGCCGGACACTGCCCCGAAGATGCCGCAGGCCAGAATGTTGACATGCAGCAGCCGCCCGGGGACGCGACGGACCCAGGGTGCCAGCCCGTTGAATAATTCCTCGGACAGCCGCGTGCGGAACAGGATCTCGCCCATCCACACGAACATCGGCAGCGCGGCGAGAGTCCATGATCCCGTCGCCTCCCAAAAGGAGCTGGCGAGATAGGTTCCGGGCTGTGGATGGACGAAGCTGACCGCGACGAAGCCAACCACGGCCAGGCTCATCGCGATCCAGAGCCCGCCCGCCAGCAGCAGGATCAGCACCAGGAGCAGCAGCCCCGAAAGTTCCAGGATACCCATGGTGCTAAACCTCGGCCGAGTAATCTTGCCGCGCGGCGCGTTCTTCGGCTGCAAGGACGTAGCTTGGCCGTCCACCCCGCAGCACGGTCATCAGCTCGTCCAGCACGGCCACGAGCAGGAGTCCGGCGCCAAGCGGCATGGCCAGCTTCGGGATCCAAAGCGGAACCGGCAGCGTGCCCTGGGCGAGATCGCCGATCTCGTAAGAGAAGAGCACGTCGTCCAACGTCCACCACACCGCATAGGCGGTGCTGACCGCCGCGAGCACCAGGGCGATGATTTCCATGATCCGGCGCGGACGAGGCGGAACCCGCTCCAGCACCAGCCCTACGCGGATCACCTCGCCCCGCCGGAAGGTCAGGGCCAGGGCGAAGAAGGTGGTGGCAACACAGAGATAGGCGCTGATGTCATCGGCCCCGGGAAAAGACAGGCCCACGAAGCGCAGCGCAATCTGCCCCACCATGACCAGAAAAATACCGAGCAGGGAGAGCGCGGCCAGCACCGCGCCCGCCGCATAGAGGGCGTCCAGCGCCCGCCTCACGGTCTGGCCCTCAGCCGGCGCGATACGCCCCGATCAGCTTCTTTCCGTCCTCGCCCGCCTTGGCCACCCACTCGTCTGTCATCGTCGCGCTGATCCGGGACAGGCCATCCTTCAGAGCCTGGCTCGGCTGCTCCACCTTCAGGCCGCGCGCGGCGAGTGTGTCCTGGGCTTCCTTTTCGGCCGCCCTCGACATTTCAAGCCCGCGGGCCTGGGCAGCCTTGGCGGCCTCCGTCACGGCGTTGCGCTGCGCGGCCGGAAGCGCCTCGAAGGCGCGGCGGTTCGCGAAGATGTAGTTGTTGGTGTAGCTGAAATTCACGGGCGTGAAGACCTTGCAGTAGTCCCAGGCCTGGGTGTCCACGCCGGTGGCGGCGCTGGTGACCATGTAATTGATCACGCCGGTCGCGAAGGCCTGCGGCACCTCCGTGGCCTGGACCAGGGTCGGGTTCGCCCCGACCAGCGCCGCGAAGCGGTTCGTCATCGTGTTGAAGGTACGGAAACGCGTACCCTTCAGCACGTCCAGGTTCTCGATCGGCGCGTTGCTGTAGAAGCCGCCCGGGGGCCAGGGCACATTGTAGAGAGCAGTGAGGGCCGTGCGCTGGAAGCGTGCCTCAATATAGGGCTGCGCCAGCCGGGCAAGCTTCACGGCCCCGTCGAAGCTCCCGGCCAGAAGCGGTACGCCATCCACCTCGAAGAACGGGTCCTCATTCCCAAAATTGGAGAGCAGGATCTCCCCGAGCTGCACCTGCCCACGCTGCACGCCGCCCTTGATCTGCGCCATGGGCAGCAGCGAGGCGTTCGTGTGCAGCTGGATCTGCAGCGCACCGTTGGTGGCCTTCTGAATGTCCTCAACGAAGGCCTTGATGTTCTTCGTGTGGAAATTCGTGTCCTGGTAGGGGGTGGCGAACTGCCAACGCGTTCCCTGCGCGCGCGCGGCGCCCGAGCCTGCGAGACCGGCAGTCCCGGCAGCGCCCGCAGCAAGAAGATTCCGACGGGTGAAGACCATGTGCCCTGCTCCGCTATGCCGACGGGGTCGGCTGCCGATTCCGGGGCGCATCATCGGCATCCCGGCACCGGCGGTGCAAGGGCGGCCTGCGCAGCAATCTCGGTCGCACTGCTCCAGTTTGCCGCCTAAGGGGGCATCCGCATCAGGCGCCGCGCGGATTCTGCCACCCGATCGGGCGGCAACGCCGCGAGCGGGTCGTGCCGCAGCACGGTGACGGACGGTCCACGCGGAGCGCAGAGCGCTGGATCGCTCTCCCCGCCGAATAGGGCAAGGGTCGGGCATGCGAGCGCGGCCAAATGGGTCGGGCCGGTGTCGTTCCCGATGGTCAGCGCGGCCCGACGGGTAATGGCCGCCAGTTGGAACAGGCTCGTCCGCCCTGTCAGGTCCAGCACATCCGGCGCCTCGGCGCGGATGGCCTCCGCCAGATGCCGTTCGCCGGCGGTGCCCGCGACCACGCAAGGCATGCCGAGCCGGGTGGCGAGCGCCGGGAAACCGGGCCAGCGCTTGCCGGGGCGCGTCGCGCTGGCGCCGGGGATTAGCAGGGCGAAGCGCGGCGGCAGAGCGAATTCCGATAGATCCGCATCCAGCCAGGAAAGGTCAGGCTCCGGAAAGTGCTTGATGCCCGCCATCTCCAGCTGGTCGCGCTGGCGCTCCAGCGTATGGATGTGGTCGCGGTTAGGATTGGCATGCGGGTGGCTGGCCCCCCAGGCGATCCCCGACCATTCCGGCCTGAAACCCGTGAAGAGGCGATAGCGGGAGGAGCGGCCGGAAGTCTGCAGATCATAAACCCGGTCGAAGCGCCCCGCGCGGAGCTGGCGGACCAGCGCCAGGGTCCCTCGCAAATCCGCGTGGCGCGGCCGGCCATTCTCCCACACCTCATCGAACCAGGGGCTGCGACGCGCCAACTCTGCAAAGGGAGGAGTGGTGAGCAGGATGATGGTGTCACCGGGGTGATGGGCGCGAATGGCCGCGAAAGGGCCGAAGGCCTGCACGAAGTCGCCCAGTGCGGCCAGCTTGATGACGAGGATGCGTGCGCTCATGCCAGTTCCCGATAGACGGCCAGGGTGGCGTCCTGCATCGCGCGGGTGGTGTAGCGCGCCAGCACCGCCGCCCTCGCCGCCCCGCCCATCGCCGCACGGGCCTCCGGGGCCAGCGACAGCGCACGAGTAATGGCGGCGGCCAGGGCCGGCGCATCACCGGGCGGCACGCGCCAGCCAGTCACGCCCTCCTCCACCGTCTCCCTTGGGGCGCCGAGATCGGAGGCGATCACCGGGCGACGCATGGCCTGGGCCTCCACGATGGTGCGTCCGAAGGCCTCCGCATCAGTGCTGGCGTGCACGACCACATCGGCAAGCATCAGTGCTGCCGGCATGTCAGAGACAGGGCCAGGGAGGCGCATGGTGACCCCGATCCGCGCGGCGAGCGCCTCCAGCTCGGCGCGGTAGGCGTCGCGCCCCTGGGCATCGCCGGCCAGGACGACCAGCGGGCGCGGCTCCGGCAGGGCCTCCACGGCACGCAGCAGGACTGCCTGGCCTTTCCAACGGGTCAGCCGCGCGGGAAGAAAGATAACGGGACAGCCCGGCTGCAGCCCCCAATCGCGGCGCAGCGCCTCGATCCGCTCCGGCGACACGGCATCGGGGTCGAAACGCGCGGAATCGACACCACGGGGGATCACCCGGAGTCGGTCGGGCCCGACGCCATACCTGTCCCGCACCAGCGCCGCGATATGCTCGCTGATCGCGATCACCCGGTCACCCCGTGCCATCACGGAGTTGTAGAACCGCTTGCCCGGGAAGCCCTCGTTGTAGCTGCCGTGATAAGTGGTGACGAAGCGCGCTCCGGCGCCGCGCGCGGCCATCAGCGCCGACCAGGCGGGAAAGCGGCTGCGGGCATGGATGATCGCCACCCCCTCTTCGCGTGCGATCCGTCGCAGCGCGGCGGCATTGGCGAGCAGCGCGGCCGGGGTCTTGCGGTCCAGCGGCATGGTGAGGTGCCGGACGCCGGCGGCTTCCAGCTCCGCCACCATCGGCCCGCCGGCGGAAGCGACCAGCGCGCGGCCGCCCGCCTCCACCAGGGCGCGGCCTATCTCGACCGTGCCGCGCTCCACCCCGCCCGAGCCGAGAGCGGGAAGCACCTGCAGAACGGTGGGCGGGGGGGTCGGCATGGCGGTGCCCCTTACAGGCCCCGGCCCGGCGCGTCACGCTGGCGCCCCGGTGCTTGTGCATGGGGCTGCAGCAGGGCTAGGCCGGCGGGATGAACGAGATGCGCGGCACCCTCCCCCGTCCCGATGGCGTGACCCTCGCCTGGGCCGCCCTGCCCGGCACAGGCCCCACGGTGGTCTTCCTCGGCGGCTTCCGCTCGGACATGGAGGGATCGAAGGCCCTCCATCTTCGCGATGCCTGCGCCGAGCGGGGCCGGGCCTTCCTGCGGCTGGACTATTCCGGGCATGGCATCAGCGGTGGAGCCTTCGAGGAAGGGACGATCGGCGCCTGGACCGAGGACGCCGCCCTGGTCATCCAGAGTCAGGCCCCTGGCCCAGTGGTGCTGGTCGGCTCCTCCATGGGCGGCTGGATCGCCTTGCTGCTCGCCCGCCGCTGGGGCGAGGCACGGGTACGCGCCGTGATCGGCATCGCCGCCGCGCCCGACTTCACGGAGGCGCTGATGCCCGGAGAGTTCAGCGAGGCCGAACGCGCCGCCCTGGCCCGCGACGGGGTCCTACGCCGTCCTTCCCAATATGGTGACCCAATTCCCATCACGCTGCGCCTGCTGACCGAGGGCCGGAACCATCTGCTGCTGCCCGGTCCCATCCCCTATGCCGGCCCGGTCCGGCTGCTCCAGGGAATGGCGGACCCGGATGTGCCCTGGAAGCACGCCTTGCGGATCATGGAGGCACTGCCGGGCCCGGATGCGGAACTGACCCTGATCAAGGACGGCGACCACCGTCTCTCCCGTCCGCAGGACCTCGCGCTTCTGGTCCGGGCGCTGGACGCGCTTCCCACGGATTGATGCCGGTGTCCTCATCGCGGGCACATTCCGCCCCACGACATAGCGTGCAGCCTTGTCACAGGGCAGTGAGCGGAAGGAGGCGCAAATTCGTTTGATAGGCATCGCAACCTCTTTTCAGGTGATCTAGCCTCCTGGCTGGAATTTTGGGCAGTCCGCCCAGCCGTAAGGAACTCCGACGAGAAATGTCTGAAACCGGCAAGAATGCGATTACTCCTGAGGCAGTGGCCTACAGGCTCATGGAAAAGATCATGACGGCCGAGAAGAAGACCTTCCTTCCCCATCCAACCGAAGTTGGGACCACGACAATCACCCGGGAAGAGGTGTTGGAGCTCTACACGCAGTGCATCGCGGCGGTGAAAGGCAATCAGTTGAACAAGGCCTATTGAGCGAAATGAGACACAGGCCGGCGGCGAACCTCTTACTGTCCAGGAGGTGTCTTCCGGCGCCCGGATCGGTTCACAGGCTGCCCGGCAGGGCCTAGCTCCCAGCGATCAGGAGGGTCGCACCATGCAGAAGCAAAAGCTAAAAATCAGCCACTTCCCCTCGTCCCCGGAGGAAGTTGCCTACAAGCTGATGGAGAAAATCCTAATGGCGGAGAGAAAGAGCTCCGCCCCGGGCGATTCGGCCCCGAAGCCCCGCTCCCGGCGCGAGGAGGCCCTTGGTCTTTACGCTGACTGCATCGCCGTGGTCCGCGGCCGCCAGTCGGCCACGCCGTCATAGCTGTCGGAACCGACCCGGAACCGCCATCAGCACCGGAGCCTGCGCCGGCCGCAGCTTCGCCGGCCCGCCCTCAGCCGTCGCCGCGGAGGAGCGCGGCAAGTGCGGGCGAGAGCCCGACCGATTCGCGCCCGCGGAGCGCCGCGGAGGGTCCGACCCGCGGCTTCGGCGGCGCCAGGGCCACCAGCGCCTCCGCCATCCGGACCCCGCAGAGCATCCCGTCCAGCAGCGGCACGGGCGAGGCTTCCCGCAATGCCGGTTCCATGCCCGCAAGGGCGGCGCCACCCAGCACCACGCTGTCCGCCCCGCCCGCGACCAGCTCCGCGATGCCCTCTGCCACGGCGCGCGCCGCGCCCTCGGGATCGCTCAGCGCGCGCTGCGGCGTGAAATCCACGCCGACCAGGCCGGAAAGCCGCGAGGACAGCCCGTACTGCCCGATGAGCTGCCGGTAGGATTCCGTCCCGCCAAATGTGACCAGGCCAAAGCGATGGCCCAGCATGCAGGCGGTCAGGCAGGCGGCCTCCGTCATTCCCACGACCGGACAGGGCATGAGCTGCCGCGCCGCGCTCAGGGCAGTGTCGAGCGAAACGGCCAGCACCACCGCATCCACCCGCCCGGCATGCTCCGCCAGCAGATCCAGGATGCCATGGGCCGCGATCGCATTCTCCAGCCCGGAGGAGATAACGGCCGGCCCGAAACGCGGGGTGCCCGGCAGGATCTCGGTTCCCGGGGCGGCGGCGAGGCGTGCCGCCTCCGCACAGCGCGCTGTGATGGCCTCGGTGGTGTTGGCGTTGGCGACCAGGATTCTCATGGCTGCGGACGGAGCGCCGCGAAGCCGGGAATGTCCAGGCGGGACGGCGTCTCCAGGCATGCCACCGACGGAGCCCCGGCGAGGCGGTCCGCCCAGATCAGGAAGGGGTTGAGCGCCAGAATGTCCCCAGCCCGCAGACTCAGGACCAGCGGTTCACCCAGCGCTTCGGCCAGGGCGGCCGGCAGGTGGTCTGCCGGCAGGACGGAATCATCCCAGCGCGCGGCGAAAAGACCGTCATGGCAGAAGATCGGCAGGGGCGGCTCCCCTCGCGCCTCGTAGAGGGCCGCCAGCGCCGCACGGTCGGTCCGCAGCAGCGCATTGTGGATGGCGGCGGCCGAGCGAAGACGTGCCGTCGCCGGCTCCGTTGCCCGCAAAAGCAGCATGTCGCAGGCTTCCACATGGCGGCTGCCGGTCATGGGCGCCGGGGAAACCAGCTCACCCAGCCGCCTCGCCATGATGCGCAGCGGCGCGGCGGGCTCGCCCGAAAGCGCCAGGCCGCGCAGCAGGGCGAAGCCACGCCCATGGTCCAACCGGCCGCGCAGCTCATCCGTCAGCTCATCGAGCCGCGGCGTCGGGCCGCGCTGCGTCTCCAGCTCGGCGGCGTGTTCCGCGCCCAGCGGGATCATCTGCTCGTTGGGCGTCAGGTCGCCAGCGGACCAGACAATTGGTCCGACCAGGGGCACCATCCGGCGCGGGGTGATGTTCAGGGGATCACTCATCCCGCCCAGGGTAGCGCGACCGGAAGGGCCACGCCAAAGCCCGGCCGCCCTTCACCCCGAAGCCGTGATCGCGCAGGCTGCCCCAGCATAGCCAGGAGGCCCCCGTGGACGCCCTGCCCGACTCCCTTTCCGCCGCTCTGGACCTTCCCTTCGACGCGGAGGCGATCCTCGGCCGGCTGCGCCCCTGGGTGGAATGCGAGAGCCCAACCTTCGACGCTGCCGCGGTGAACCGCATGATGGACCTGGCAGCGCGCGACCTGGCGATAATGGGCGCGCGGGTAGAGCGGATCCCCGGCCGTATGGGCTTCGGCGACTGCGTGCGGGCCCACTTCCCGCATGCGGCGCCCGAGGAAACGCCGGGAATCCTCATTCTCGCCCATCTCGACACCGTGCACCCCATCGGCACCCTGGCCGCCCTGCCCTTCCGGCGCGAGGAGGGGCGCTGCTACGGCCCGGGTATCTGCGACATGAAGGGCGGCACGCTGCTGGCCTTCGAGGCGCTGCGGGAACTGGCCCGCGCGGGCATCGCGACCTCCCGGCCCGTGACGCTGCTGCTGACACCGGACGAGGAGGTCGGAACCCCCTCCACCCGCGACCTGATCGAGGCGGAGGCAGCGCGCCACGCCGTGGTGCTGGTGCCTGAACCGGGCCTGCCGGTGTCCGGTGATTCTGCCATGGGCGGGGTGGTGACGGGCCGCTACGCCATTGCCCGCTTCAACCTGCGCACCACCGGCCGGCCCAGCCATGCGGGCGCTCAGCTCGCCGCCGGCCGCTCTGCCATTCGGGAGATGTGCCGGCAGGTCCTGGCGATCGAGGCGATGACGACCGACGCCGCCACCTTCTCCGTCGGCGTGGTCCATGGCGGGCAATGGGTCAACTGCGTGGCCACCCATTGCGACGCGGAAGCGCTGAGCATGGCGAAGCGCCAGCCTGACCTGGACCGGGCGGTGGAGCGGATGCTTGCCCTCACGGCCACTGCTCCTGAGGTGACGCTGGAGGTACGGCGAGGCGTCACGCGCCCGGTCTGGGAACCGGATACCGGAACGCTGGAACTGCATACCCGCGCGGAGGCGATCGCCCACCGCCTCGGCCACAGCCTGCCGCATGACAGCGCGGGCGGCGGCTCGGACGGCAACTTCACCGGCGCGCTGGGCATCCCCACCCTGGACGGGCTTGGCGTGCTGGGTGCCGGCTATCACACGCTCGGCGAGTACATCCGCGAGGACAGCCTGGTCCCGCGCGCACGCCTGCTCGCCGGGCTGCTTGCGAGCATCTGACCGGCGCTGGCCCGCCCAAGGCCTGCGGCGGACGGTTCAGCCGGCCAGGGCGAGATCCAAGGCGGCTTCCCAGGGGCCACCACGGTAATGCCAGAGCAACAGGCCCTCGCCGCGCGCCTCCCAGGGGATGAAGTCCCGGGCCAGCGAGTCCATCAGGCCCCGAGCGAGTTCGGGCGCCACCTTGTTCTGAATGGTGACGTGTGGTCGCCAGCCCTGAGCGTCCTGCGGCGTCAGCCAATGCCTCCAGTGCCGGGACAGGTCGCGCCGGAGTGCACTCAGTTCCTCCCCTGTGATCTCCAGCGCTACCCCACGCCCGAGGAAGCGCAGGCCCGCGATTCGCAGCGGCAGCGGAGGAGTGGCGGCGCAGGTTCCCCGCAGATGAGAGACGATCTCCTCCAGCGCCGCGCCCGGCAGGGCGTGGAACAGCGTCAGATGCGCGGGGATGTGGTTCCGTTCCGGCGGAAAATGGGCTCGGCGCAGCCGGTCCAGCCGCGCAAAGCTCTTAGCATCGAAGCGCAGCGTCAGGATGAGCGGCGCCGGGTCCACATCATCACCGTGCCGGAAGGGCGAGCAGGGCATCGAGCCCGTCCGCATCCGCCAGCAGCGCCGCCTTCTCGGCGCGCGAGAGGGCGGCGAGCGCCTCCTCTGCCGAGGCCGCGGCGGCGACCCGCGCGCGGCCCATGACCAGATTGGGATCCAGGGCGTCCGGCCGCACAGGTGGGGGCGGCGGCAGCATCGCGCGATGGGCCGCCAGCAATGCGGGATCGGTGCGCAGCCGCGCCAGCGCCTCACCCTCGGGCGCCAGGGCTTCCCATTCCGTCCGCAGCGCCAGGGTGTGGCGGAGGATGGAGGGCGGGTCTCGCTCCTCCGGGATCAGCAGCAGCCCGGCGCGGCGCAGTGCCTGTCCCGCATCCCGCCGCGCTGTCCAGGCTGCCAACGGAATGGCCAAAGCCAGTCCGATCACGACGGGCGACATCCAGGCCGCAAGATAGGGCGAGACGAGGAAAGCGGCGATGCCGAAGAAGATGCCAAAGGCCGTGTGGCGCCAGTAGAGCCGCGCCACCTGCCGCAGAGGCAGGCTGCCATCGTCGCGGGTCTGCGCGGACCACCCGGAATCGCGCCCAAACAGGATGGACACGACGTCCACCGACTGCGTCAGCATGGTCACCGGCGCCAGCAACCCGGCCACGACTGTTTCCACGATGACGCTGACCAAGGCACGCAGCGCGCCGCCATGCCCACGCCGCCAGGCGCGGTCGCCCAGCATGACGCACCAGGCCAGCAGCTTCGGCACCAGCAGCAGCGCCATGGTGCCGAAGAAGACCCATTTCGCGCGTATGGGATCGACCACCGGCCAGTCCGGGAACAGCGCCGGGCCCTGGGGGAAGTAGACCGGCAGCACGAAGCGCGCCTGAAGCGCGAGCAGCACGCCGCAGATAAGGAAGAGCAGCCAGAGCGGCGCGGTGATGTAGGAGCCGATGCCGACCAGCAGGTGGCTGCGGCTGATCGGGTGCAGCCCGCGCGCGGGCAGCACGGCCATGTGCTGGAGATTGCCCTGGCACCAGCGCCGGTCACGGATGGCGAGGTCGGAGAGGGCTGGCGGGCTTTCCTCATAGCTGCCGGGCAGAGCCGGCACGAAATGGATGGCCCAGCCGCGCCGCCGCATCAGGGCGGCCTCCACGAAGTCGTGGCTCATGACCGTGCCGCCGAAGGGCTTGCGCCCCGGCAGATGCGGCAGCCCCGCCGCCTCGGCGAAGGCGGCCGTGCGGATCATCGCATTATGGCCCCAGTAATTTCCCTCCGACCCGTGCCAGAAGGCAATGCCATGCGCGATCACCGGGCCGTAGAGGCGGCCGGCGAATTGCTGGAGGCGCGCGAAGAGGGAGCGCCCGTTCACGATCACCGGCAGGCTCTGGATCAGCCCGACGCGCGGATGCGCCTCCATCGCAGCAGCAAGGCGGATCAGCGAATCGGCGGACATCACACTATCCGCATCCAGAATCAGGAACTGCGGATAGGCGCCGCCATGGCGCCGGACCCAGTCCGCGATATTGCCGGCCTTGCGGTCGATGTTCTTCGCGCGGCGGCGATAGAAGATGCGCGCGCCCTGCCCGGCCCGGGCACGCAGCGCGAGGAAGGCCTCCTCCTCCCGCGCCCAGGCATCGGGATCGGTCGTGTCGCTCAGGATGAAGATGTCGAAGTGATCCGCGACACCCGCCTCGCGCAGTTCCCGGTGCATGGCTTCCAGGCCCGCCAGCACACGGCGCGGATCCTCATTGTAAACGGGCATAAGAAGCGCCGTCTGGCCGGAAAGGCGTGGCAGCGGCCCGTCGGGATCGACTCCCAGCCCTCGCCCGCCGCGCAGCGCCAGGCTCGCCACGCCGCAGAGGCTGCTGACGAAGGAGAGCGCAATCCAGGCGAAGAGCGGCACGAAGAGCGCCAGCACCACCACGCCAGGCGTCGCGATGCTGCTGATATCCAGCACCAGCGCCATCTCCCGCACGCCGAACAGCGTCAGCAGGATGGAGGCACCGAGCACGAAGGCCCGGCGCCACGTGATGCCGCGCGGCGTGGTTTCCGGACGCGGCACCCGGCCGGGATGCGCACGGAAATCCTGCACCGGCATATCCAGTGGCGCCTCATCCGGCATCGCCGGCAAGGCTGCGAGCGGTGAATCCGCCGCGCGGGTCAGGGTGTCCAACGGAACAACCATGTCTCGGTCAGCGGCCGTTCATCCGTCTTGATCAGGGCGCGCAGCTCCACCAGACGCTCATTGCCCGGCACCAGCTCGAAACTGGCGCGCCAGCCGCCTGTCTCCGGATTTCGCTGAAGAACGGCATTGTCGATCCGCCCTACACTGGCGGAGACGTCCAGCACGGGCTGCGCATTCTCCGGCAGAGCCGCGAGGCGCCCACCTTTCGTCTCCAGAACAAAGAGCCGCGTGCCCGGAGCCTGCGGTTTCCCGCCCTGCCGCGCCTCTTCGAACTGCGCCGGCGGCGGGCTGGCGGAATTGCCGAAGGCGGCGCCGCCTGACCAGTGCAGGCGATAGACATAGCTGTATTCCTGGCCCTTCCGCAGCGGCTCCTTCGGGCGCCAGAAGGCGGCGATGTTGTCGTGGATCTCCTCCTGCGTCGGGATCTCGACCAGATGCACCGCGCCCTCGCCCCAGTCGCCGATCGGCTCCACCCAGGCGCCGGGGCGCTTCTCGTAATGCGCCTCCAGGTCGTTGTAGTCGGTGAAGGCGCGGCGACGCTGCATCAGGCCGAAGGCGCGCGGATTGGCATCGGCGAAGACGCTGATCTGCAGTTCCCGCGGATTGGCCAGCGGCCGCCAGATCGCCTCACCGCGCCCGGTGGAGAGCATCAGCCCATCGGAATCATGCACGGCCGTGCGGTAGTCATCCATGCCGCCGCGATCGAGAGGCGAGAGCAGGAACATGCTCGTCAGCGGCGCGATGCCGGCTGTCGGCATGTCCACGCGTGGGTAGAGGCGGGCTTCGATGTCGAACACCGTCTCCTCGCCCGGGCGGATGGTGAAGCGGTAGGCGCCGGTCGTGCTCGGGCTGTCCAGCAGCGCATGCACCACCATGGAATTGCCGCCTGGCTGCGGGCGCTGGAGCCAGAAGGCGCGGAAGAGCGGGAATTCCTCCCCGGACCGCTCGGCGGTTGCGATCGCCAGCCCGCGCGCGGAGAGGCCGTAGACATGCCCTTTCCCGACCGCGCGGAAATAGGAGGCGCCGACGAAGGACGCGACTTCGTCGTAATGGTCGGGCCGGTTCATCGGATTGGTCAGCTTGAAGCCCGCGAAGCCGAGATCCCCACCGGGCGGCCCGCCGACTTCCGCCAGGGTGAAGGCGGAGGGATCGTAGGGGATCGGCGTCGCCTTCCCCTCCGCTACCTCGAACAGCGCGACCTTCTGCTTGAACAGGAAACCGCGATGGAAGGGCTGCATCTGGAAGGGCAGCTTCTCCGCCCGCCACAGCGCGCGCTGGGAGTCGTAGCGGATGCTGCGATACTCGTCATAGCCGATATCGGCCAGCTTGCCGGGCAGCCGCTCCTCCGGCGGTGCATAGGGCTTCGCTGCCAGATCGCGCGCCATCTGGCGCACCGTGGTGTCGTCGAACGGCCGCACAGGGTCCTCGGCCGCTTCGGCACGCCCCAGGAAGGTGCCGGGGAAGACGGGAAGCAGCCCGGCCGAGGCGAGCCCGGCGAGCATGGCGCGGCGGTTCAAGAGATTCTCCAGCAAGTTATCAAAGGTTGCATCGTGTGGTCCTAGAACGGGCCGGGCGGGGATGGTTTCCTGCTGCGTTGCGATATGCCAGGGCCGTGTTCCGCCAGGAAGCCAAGGCTGGATGGTGATGGTTGAGGAGTTGCGGACCCGCGTATGAGCATTGTTCTCCAGGCCCTGCCGCTGGTCATCCTGCTGGCGCTGCTGGGCTCGGGCCGGGTTGCACCGATCCCGGCCTGTCTCATTGCCCTCGCAAGCGCCCTGCCCGGCATCGCCGTCTCCCTGCCGCCCGAACTGCCCCTTCCGCACTTCCTCGCCACCGAATCACTTCGCGCCGCTTTCCTGGGTATCCTTCCCGTCGCCACCCTCTCGGGCGGGCTGCTCTTCAGCATCGCCGTCGCGCCGCGCGCGACGGAGCCGGTGCCGCCCTCGCCACGTCGCGTCTACCTGACCATTCTCGCCGGTTCCTTTGTCGAGAGTGTGACAGGCTTCGGAGTGGGCGCCGTCTTCACCATGGGCGCGCTGCGGGCCATGGGAATCGGCGGCGCACCGGCCGGAACCATTGCGCTTCTCTCGCTCTGGCTGGCGCCCTGGGGCGGGCTGGGACCGGGCCTCGCGCTCGGCGCGGCGCTGGCCCACCGACCGCTGGCGGAGGTTTCCTTCATCACCGCCTTGCCCCAGGCAGCCTGGCTGCTCGCCGTGCCGCCCGTGCTCTGGGCGTTGCTCGGGCGTGCGGGCCTTCGGGTGGCGCGGGCCGAGCGCCTGGCGCAGATGGGCATGCAGCTCGCCTTCGCCTGTCTCCTTCTGCTCGCCAGCCGCTTCATGCCGGCGGAGACGGTGGGCTTTCTCTCCTCCGGGGCGGTGTTGCTCCCTGCCCTCTGGCATTTCGCTCCTCCGCGCGATTCCGCTGCCCGGCAGCGGGCCCTGGCCGCCATCGGCCCCTGGGCGCTGCTGACGCTCTGCCTCCTTATGGCCCGGGCCTGGCGTGGGGCCCCCGCCTGGCGTCCCTTCGCCGACCTGCCCGCCCTGCCCATCACCCATGTGGCGGTGGTGCTCTGGATCGTCTCGCTCGGCTTCCTCGCCTTCCGATCCGACGCGCCGAGACGGCTGCGCGATGCCCTGGCCCGGATGCGGCGTCCAGCCGGCGCCATGGTGCTCTATGTTCTGCTCGGGCGCTGGCTGGCGGGCTCCGGCGCCGCCACTGCCCTGGCGGGTGCCATTGCCCTCGCCCTTGGCCCTCTCGCGCCCTACGCTATCCCACCTCTGGGCTTCCTTGGCGGGCTGATAACAGGCAGCGGCGTCGGCGCGGCGTCGGCCATGATGCCGGTACAGGCCCATCTCGGCATCGCCGCCGGGCTGCCATCCTGGCTCGCGCCAGGTCTGCACACCTATGCCAGCGGTGCCGGGGCGGCCTATTCCTTCTCCATGACGACCATGATCTGCGGCCTCCTCTCGGACGGCACGCGCCCGCCCGCCCTTTGGCGCGCCGCCCTGCCCGTGATCCTGGCCGTCTTCGCCATTGGCTGGGCGGCGGTAGCGATCCTGAACGCCCTGGCGTAATCGCGAGATCATGAGCGCCCGCGCCGCCCGCCAGCACCTCGCCGCCGACTCGGTCCTCGGCCCCGTCATTGCGCAGGTCGGCGCCATGCGCCTGAAACCCGTGAAGGACCGGGAACCCTATGAGGCGCTGGTCCGCGCCATCGCACATCAACAGGTGCATGGCCGCGCGGCGGAGGCGATGCTGAACCGCCTGATCGCGCTGACTCCCCATCACCCATTCCCGCCGCCGGAACAGGTGCTGGCCCTGCCAGAGGGCGCGCTGCGTGCCTGCGGCTTCTCTGGCGCCAAGCAGGCCGCGATCCTCGATATCGCGCATAAGGCCGCCGCGGGCTGGGTGCCCACGCGCCGCGCCGCCGCGCGCCTGTCCGATGCCGCGCTGATCGAACGCCTGGTCGCCCTGCGAGGTGTCGGGCGCTGGACGGTGGAGATGCTGCTGATCTTCACCCTGGGTCGCCCGGACATCCTGCCGGTCGACGATTTCGGCGTGCGCGAGGGCTACCGCATCGCGGCCGGGCTGGAGACACAGCCGAAGCCGAAGGAACTGGCCGCGATCGGGGAGCGCTGGGCGCCCTTCCGTTCCGCGGCGGCCTGGTATCTCTGGCGCGCCGCGGACCTGAACAAGGAAGGCCGCTTCAAGGCGCCCGCGGCGATCTAAGGTTTGTCGCTACAGCCGGAAGAAGCCTTCCAGCACCGCCGCGAAGCCTTCAGGCTGGTCCGCATGGACCCAGTGGCCCGCGCCCTTCACAGCCAGGAAGCGCGCGGCCGGAAAGGCCTCCCGGATGGCAGGCCGGTTCTCCGGGCGGATGTAATGCGAATGCTCCCCGGAGACGAAAAGGGTGGGTCCCTCGAAGCGCGCCCCCTTCGGACCGTCCCACCCCATGATGGCCGGCAGGGATGCGGCGATTCCCTCCAATCCGATCTTCCAGCCGGAGCTATCAGGCTTGCGGTTGGTCAGGATGAAGGCGCGCACGCCGGCATCCGGCTCGACCGGGGCGAGCGCGGCATCCGCCGCGGCGCGCAGGGTACCGGGCGGGATGGCACGCATCGCTTCCACCAACTCCTCCCAGCGGGGCGGATAGGTGACGGGCGCGATGTCGGAGATCACCAGCCGCTCGACAAGCTGGGGCTCGGTTAGCGCCAGCATCATCGCGGCTTTGCCGCCCATGGAATGACCCATGACATCGGCAGCCGCCACCCCGCGCGCGGCGAGGCTTTCCGCGACATCCGCGGCCATGGAACGATAGTTCATCGCCGGGGCGTGCGGGCTGGCGCCGTGATTTGGCATGTCGAAGGCAATGACGCGGCGCTGCGCGGCCAGGCGCCGCTGCAGGGCACCGAAGTTGCGCGCCTGGCCAAACAGCCCGTGAAGCAGGACCAGGGGGCGCCCCTCCCCGCTCTCGATCGCGTTCAGGATCATCGCGTCGTCATCCCCGCAGGGCCAGCAGGATGCTGGCCGCGATCAGCCCACCGCCCAGCCACACATCCCATCCCAGAGCCTCCCCGAGCCAGAGCGCGCCTGCCGCTACGCCCAGGACGGGCACGAGCATGAACCCGACCGAAGCGACGGCGGAAGGCAGGCGCCGGCCGGCCTCGATGACGCTCCAGGTGCCGATCGGCGCCGCGACGGCACCGATGAAGAGGGCGTGGATCCAGGAGCCGGTGCCGATCCCGCCGCTTGGCTCCCGCAGGAACGCGAGGGGAAGCAGCACCAGCAGGGCGACAGCAAAGAGGAAGGGAAGCAGCTCCGCCATCGCGCGCGTCGGCGGCCGGCGCCGCGCGTAGATGATGGCGAGGCTCCATAGCAGCGCGGCGGTGACCAGAAGCCCGTTCGCCATGATGACGGCGGGCTGCGACCAGTCGAAGGTCCAGGGCTGCATGAGCACCAGCGCGCCGGCGAGGCTCAGCCCGGAGGCGACCCAGCGGCGCGAGGACACCTTCTCCCCGAGCAGCACCACCGAAAGCGGCACGAGCCAGTAGCTCACCACATTCGCGAGCACCGCGATCCGGCCAGCCGGGAGGACGGCCAGGGCCAGATGCGACAGCGCGAAGAAGAGACCGAGTTGCAGTACGCCCAGGACCAGCACCGTTAGCCAGTCCCGGCGCCCCGGCCAGCGCAGCCGGCCGAGCATCAGGAGCACAAGGCCCGAGCTGAGGGTCGCGAGCCCCGCGCGGCTGACCGCGAACCAGAGCGGCGTTGCGTCCCGCAGCGCGTCCTTCGTGATCGGCCAGGCCCCGCCGAAAAGCAGGATGGCGATGACCAGCAGCCAGAGGTCGCGCGGATTGAACCGCGCCGCGTCAGCCAAGGGTCAGGACGATCTTGCCGATATGGGTGCTGCTCTCCATCAGCCGGTGTGCCTCGGCTGCCTGGTCCAGCGGGAAGGTCGCGTGGATGCGCGGCCCGCAGCGCCCCGCGGAGAGCGCCGGCCAGACCTTCTCCTCGAGGTCGCGAGCGATGGCGCCCTTCTCGGCAGTGGTGCGGGGCCGCATGGTGCTGCCGGTGACCACCAGCCTCTTGAGCATGATCGGGCGGATATCGGCCTTCTCCACCTCGTGACCACCCATGAGGGCGATGATCACCAGGCGCCCATCCGTGCCAAGCACGCGCAGGTTCTTCTGGAAATAGGAGGCGCCGATCATGTCGAGAACGACATCGGCCCCTTTTCCGCCCGTAACCCGTTTCATCTCCTCGGCGAAGTCCTGCGTCTTGTAGTCGAAGGCCTCCTCCGCCCCGAATTCCAGGCAGGCCGCCACCTTCTCCGGGCTGCCGGCGGTGGCGAAGGGACGGGCGCCGAATTCACGGGCGAGCTGCAGCGCCGTGGAGCCGATGCCCGAGGTGCCCCCATGCACCAGCATGACCTCACCCGCCGCAAGGCGCCCATGGCCGAACAGATTGGCCCAGACAGTGAAATAAGTTTCCGGCACGGCCGCGGCGCGGACCGCGTCATAGCCTGCGGGCCAGGGGAGGCATTGCGCCTCAGGCACCGCCGCGAACTCGGCATAGCCGCCGCCATTGGCCAGGGCGCAGACCCGGTCGCCCGGCTTGTAGCGCGTCGCGTCCGGACCGGTCGCGACGACCTCACCAGCCACCTCCAGGCCGATGATGGGGCTGGCCCCCTTGGGCGGGGGATAGAGCCCCTTGCGCTGCTGGATATCGGGCCGGTTCACCCCTGCCGCCATGACCCTGATCAGCACCTCATCCGCTGCGGGCTGTGGCAGGGGAGCGCTGGCCGGGACCAGCACCTCCGGCCCGCCGCCCTCGCCATGGGCGATATAGGTCATGGACTCAGGCAGGTTGGGCATGCGGCGTCCTCCGAACGGGCGCGGAAGGTCGTCGCGAGGGCCGCGCCCGTCAAGCGCGAGACGTCAGCCCGCCACGGTGAAACGGAAGGTGCGCTCGCCAACGCGATTCTGTGCATCCGCGATCCGCAGGTCCACCCGGTGGCGGCCGGCGGGAATGGCGGCGTTGTGCACCGTGAGCCCGGCCGGGGTGAGTTGGGCGTGCTCCAGCAGCCGGTTGGTGATGTCGATCCCAAGCATGCCGTAGGTGGCGCGAAAGCTGCCGGGGAGGATGGTGGTGCCCGGACGCGTCCGGAAACGGAGGCTGATGGTCACCGGCGCCGGTAGCGGGCGCGTTTCGTCGGGCGAGATAACCTCGATCTGCGGAAGGTCCGGATTGGGGAAGCCACGCGTCCGGGACGGCCCGGAATCGTCCCGATTGGCCGCGGCCTCCTCCGGTGTGATGAGTTGGAAGGCCTCGGCCCGGCGGCCGGCCAGAAGGAGAAGCGACGGCGCGACCAGGAAGAGGGAACGGCGATGAGGCATGGGGGTCGGCTCTCCCGACGAAGGATGGCACTCTCCGAACGGAACCGCCCGGAACCATAGGTCAGAGTAGCATGGCTGCCTCTGGCCCAACATTGCGAT
Organism: Roseomonas chloroacetimidivorans; assembly: GCF_049629625.1. NCBI lineage: Bacteria > Pseudomonadati > Pseudomonadota > Alphaproteobacteria > Acetobacterales > Roseomonadaceae > Roseomonas > Roseomonas chloroacetimidivorans. The sequence continues at coordinate 19,173 of NZ_JBNBZS010000007.1, forward strand.
TGTTTATCAATAGGCAGCCCAGGGTGCGGCGGAATCCGGGAGACTGGGCGGTCTTGCGCCGAGGCGCCCCAGGCGCGACCATTGGAGCGCCCCACGGAACGCGAGAGGAACGGAAGGGACCATGCGCCCGGCCACGCCGCGCCGCAGCCTGATCGCCGCGCTTGGCATGGGCGCCCTGCCCCATGGCGCCCGCGCCCAGACCGCCGGCGCCCCGACGGGCGGCAATGCCCAGCCCGCCCCGGCGGAATGGCGCTTCGGCGCCCTCTATCCCCTGTCCGGCGGCCCGGCCCTGCTGGGGGATGAATCCTTCCGCGGCCTGGAAATGGCGGTGGAAGAGCGCAATGCCGCTGGCGGGCTGCTCGGTCGCCCCATCCGCCTGCTGCGCGCAGACGTGCCCGACGAGGCCGCCGCAGTGGCTGAGACACGCCGCCTGATGGGTGCGGAGAAGGCGGCCATCCTGTTCGGCAGCTATGGCTCCTCCCTCTCCACCGCCGCCACGCAGGTGAGCGAAGCGCAGGGAATTCCCTTTTTCGAGTTGGGCGCGATCGCCGACAGCATCACCGAGCGCGGCTTCCGCAACCTGTTCCGCACCTGCCCGCGCGCCAGCGACTTCGCGGCCGTGGCGGCCATGGCCGTGGCCGAAGTACTGCCGGGCCTGCTGAAGCTGGCCCGCCCTGCCCTCCGTGCCGGGTTGCTGCACGAGGACGGCCTCTACGGCACCGCCCTCGCCGAGTTCCAGGCCAACCGTCTGCGCGAGGCCGGGATCCAGGTCACCGAGCGGATCCCCTATCCCGTGCGCAGCGCCGACCTGGCCCCGGCCGTGCAGCGCCTGCGGGAGGCTTCGGTGGATGTGTTGCTCCACGCCGCGCAGCAGAATGATGTGGTCCTGCTCTTCCGTAACCTGCGGGAAGCCGGCTGGCGGCCCCGCATGATTATTGGCAGCGGTGCCGGATACAGCCTGACCGACACTGCCCGCTCGGTTGGCAATGCCTTCGAGGGGGTGATGAATGTGGACTTCACCCAGTTCGCCATCGCCGAACGCGTCGCGCCCGGGAATGCGGCCTTCGCCGAGGCCTATAAGCGCCGCTACGGCTCCGACCCGCGCTCCGGCCACAGCCTGGCCAATCATTTCGGCGCGCAGCTCGCCCTCGACGCCATCCAGCGCGCTGGCGGCACCGAGAAGGAGAAGATCCGCGCCGCCATGCTGGCCACGGATGTGGCCGAAGGCACCACCCCCACTGGCTGGGGCGCAGCCTTCGATGAGCGCGGCCAGAACACAAGGGCCCGCCCCTGGCTGACGCAATGGCAGGACGGGCGCCTCGTGACCATCCATCCCGGGGCGGCCGCCGTCGCGGCGCCTCGCGCCCGTCTCGGGAACGACTGAAGGAGCATACCCATGCAGAACGACGAACGCGTCTGGCGCGCGGTGGATGAACGGAAGGACGAGTACGCGGCCTTCTCCGACCGCGTCTGGGAGATGCCGGAGATCGCCTATACCGAGACGCGCTCGGTGGCCGAGCACCTGGCGATGCTGGAGAAGGAAGGGGCCCGCATCGAGAAGAACCTCGCGGGCATTCCGACCGCCGTCATGGGCGAATGGGGCGAGGGCGGGCCGGTCATCGCCATCCTTGGCGAGTATGACGCCCTGCCCGGCCTTTCCCAGGTGGCCGGTATCGCCGAGCACAAGGAGGTTGAGCCGGGCGGGCACGGCCATGGCTGCGGGCATAACCTGCTCGGCGCCGCATCGCTCCTCGCCGCCGCCGCGGTGAAGGACTGGCTTAAGGAGAACAACATTCCGGGCCGCGTGCGCTATTATGGCTGCCCGGCCGAGGAAGGTGGTGCCGCCAAAGGCTTCATGGCGCGGGACGGCATCTTCAATGATGTGGACATCGCCATCTCCTGGCACCCGGCCTCCTTCTCCGGCGTGAACGATCCTGTCTCCCTCGCCAATACACGCATCGACTTCACCTTCCACGGCCGCGCCTCCCACGCCGCCGCCGCGCCGGAGCTGGGTCGCTCCGCGCTCGATGCCGTGGAGCTGATGAATGTCGGCGTGAACTACATGCGCGAGCACATGCCGGACCATGCGCGCATCCACTACGCCATGCTGGATGGCGGCGGCATCGCGCCAAATGTCGTGCAGTCCCGCGCGAAGGTTCGCTACCTCATCCGCGCGCGCGACCTGCCGGAGCTGAACACGCTGGTCGGCCGCGTGAAGAAGATCGCCGAGGGCGCATCGCTGATGACGGAGACGCGGGTCGAGACGAGCGTTGTGAGCGCCGTTTCCAACCTGCTCGGCAACACACCGCTCGAGAAGGCGATGTACGACAACTTCCTGCGCCTCGGCCCGCCGCAATTCGATGACAAGGACCGCGAATACGCCGCGCAGATCCAGGCGACGCTGACGGAGGAGGACATCGTCTCCGCGCATCGCCGCCACGGGCTGAAGGTGGAGAAGGGCAAGGTGCTCTGCGACATCATCGTGCCGCTGGAGAGCAAGGGTGATGGCGGCGGCGTTGGCTCCACCGATGTGGGCGATGTCTCCTGGGCCGTGCCGACCGTGCAGGCGCGCGGTGCCACCTGCGCCATCGGCACGCCCTTTCATTCCTGGCAGCTCACCGCGCAGGGCAAGTCGCCCCACGCCCATAAGGGCATGGTGCATGTGGCGAAGGTGATGGCGGGCACGGCGGTGGACGCGCTGCGCGACCCCGCGCTGATCGAGCGCGCCAAGGCGGAGTTCAAGGAGCGCACGGGCGGGCGACCCTATGAATCGCCGCTGCCGAAGGATCTCTCCCCGCCGATCAAGGCGATGGGCCAAGGGGTCTGAGAGGCCGAAGCGCGGGGAGCTCCGACTGCCCGCCACAGGCAAAAAAGAGGCGGCGGGTTTCCACCCGCCGCCTTTTCGTTGGCGCGCCTGATCAGTCCGCCTTGATGCCGGCTGCCTTGATGATCGGCTCCCACTTGGCGATCTCGTCGTCCAGCCACTTCTTCGCCGTGGCCGGCGTGGTGTCGGAACGGGTCTCCAGCGTGAGGTCGGAGAGGCGCTGCTTCACGCTCTCCATCGCCATGACCTTGTTCGTCGCCGCATTGATTGCATTCACGATCGGCTCCGGCGTGCCCGCGGGCGCCAGGATCATGTGCCAGGTATAGGCCTCGTAGCCCGGCACGCCGGCCTCGTTGAAGGTCGGGATATTCGGCACTTGCGGGATACGGTGCGCGCCGGAAATGGCCAGCCCCTTCACCTCGCCGCGCGTGACGAAAGGCAGGGCCGAGTTCGCCACGTCCAGCATCATCGCCACTGTGCCGTTCAGCAGGTCCGGCATGGCCGCCGCCGAGCCGCGATAAGGCACGTGGTTCACCTTCAGTTCGCCGGCCTGACGCAGGAAGAGCTCCGTCGCCAGATGCAACGCCGCGCCATTGCCGGTGGAGGCATAGTCGTACTTGCCGGGATTTGCCCGGAGGAGCGCGATGAGCTCCGGCAGCGAATTCACGGGCAGGTCCTTGTTCACCATCATCAGCATCGGGATCACGCCCGTGAGCGCGACCGGTGTGAAGTCGCCGATGGGGTCGAAGGGCAGCTTGGGGAAGATCGACCGAAGGGCCGCATGGGCGATGGTGGTGTAGAGCAGCGTCTGCCCATCTTTCGGTGCCTTCGCCACGGCATCAGAGCCGACGACGACGCCGGCGCCCGTGCGGTTCTCCACGATCACGCGCTGGGGCAGCTGCTTGGAAAGTTCATCAGCGATAAGGCGGGCGGGCACGTCGGTCGGGCCGCCGGCGGCGAAAGGAACCACAAGGCGCACGGGCGCGGTGGGCCAGCTGGTCTGCGCGAGCACGGCGGGAGCGGCGAGCGGCGCGGCGGCAAGGCCCGCAGCCCCGGCGATAAGCGAGCGGCGCTGGATCATCAGAACTTATTCCCTAGCGAATGGATAAATCTTCACCCAAAGAGGGGTGCCGCGCCGGTCGTGTCAACGACCTGCGCGCTCACGAGCCGCTCATAAAGCTTGCGGTCCGTTGCACCCTCGGTTCCGAACAGCAGGACACGGCTCTCCGGTCCCAGCCCCAGCGGTCCTCTCGCGCCCGGTTCCCGCGCGGCCAGGGCCAGGGCGGCGAGCCCGGCCACGCCGCTTTCCCCCGCCTCGACCGGCGTCGCGCGATGCGCCAGGTGTCGCATGGCGGCGACCGCGGTCGAATCGGGAATGGCCATGAAGGCGAAGGCGGCGCGCTCCAGTTCCTGCCAGGCGAGCAGGCTCGGCGCCCCGCATGCGAGCCCGGCCATGATGGTGTCAAGTTCCCCCGCGATGGTGGTTGGCGTCCCGGCTTCGGCGCTGGCGAGCAGGCAGGCAGCCTTGTCCGGCTCCACGACGACCAGGCGTGGCCCGCGCCCATGGCGTGCCCGCAACGCCACCGAGACGGCGGCGGCAACGCCTCCTACCCCGCCTTGAATGAAAATATGGGTGGGCGGCGCAGGCAGCGCGTCCAGCGCCTCCTCCGCTATCAGGCGGTAGCCTTGCATGACCTCGCGCGGAACCTCGGTATAGCCGGGCCAGGAGGTGTCGGAGACGAGGAGCCACCCACCCTCCCGCGCCGCTACCTCAGAAGCGCGGACGGAATCATCGTAGTTGCCGGGCACCTCCCGGACCTCCGCCCCGAAGGCCTCCATGGCGGCCCGCCGCCCCTCACTCACCCCGGGATGGACGAAGATCACGCAGCGCGCGCCGAAGCGCCCGGCGCCCCAGGCGACACTGCGGCCGTGATTTCCATCCGTCGCGCAGGTGACGGTGATGGCGGAGGTTTCCGCCGCGAAGCGCCCGGACTCCAGATCGGCGGGCGAGGCATCCGCCGAGATCCCCCGCCGGGCCAGTTCCTGAGCCAGTACGCGGGAGACCGCATGAGCCCCGCCCAGCGCCTTGAAGGAGCCGAGGCCGAAGCGCGGCCCTTCGTCCTTGTAATGCACCGCCGCCAGCCCGAGCGCCGCCGCCACCTCCTCCAGCGCGAGGAGAGGCGTTGGCGCATAGCCCGGCCAGGCCGTGATCGCCGCCCGGGCCCGGCGCCAGCCGCCCTCGGGCAGGACGACAACGCCAGGCACGCCATGCCGCGGGTTCATAAAGAGACGGAAAGGATGGCCGGTCATGCGCCGCAAATGCCCTCGCCCCCGCCTGTGGGCAATCCGTTACCAGCAGAACAGCAGATCGATCAGCATCAACAGGTAGCCAAGGGCCATAACCACCAGCCCCAGGAAGATCAGCACAATCCCGACACCGTATTTCAGCGTGGCCACGCCGTAATCGAGGAGAAGCCGCCCGAAGGCCACGGTGTCGCGCCCTCCGGCGCAGCTCCGGCGCGGTTGGTCCGGGCGCGACTGCACCAGGGGTGTGGCCTCCGATCTTGCGCAGGCGGGCGACGGCCCCTGCCCCACCATGGCGAGCAGGAGCAGGGGCGCGGCGAGCGCCCGCAACCCGGCGTGCATGGACCGCGCCCTACAGCCCCGCCCGATCCAGCCGCAGGATGGCCCGCGCCAGGGCCTGGGCACGCGGCACCATGCTCGTCACCTCCAGATATTCCTCTGGACTATGTGCCTTGCCGCCCACGGGTCCGACCGCGCAGAGCGTCGGCGCCCCCACGGCCGCGGTGAAGCCGCTATCGGCACAACCGCCCGAGAAGTCGCCGGTAATGGCAAGCCCGCTCTCGGCCGCGGCCTCCTTGTACATTTCGAAGACGCGCGCGGCGGCCGGGGTCTGGGTCAGGGGCACGAACTCCCCACGGATGGTCAGCGAGGCGCGCGTGCCCGGCACATAGGATTTCGCGATGATCTCGTGGATCTTGGCCATGACCTCCTCGCGGTCCTCGGGCTGCACGTAGCGCAGGTCGATCTGCATCTCCGCACGCGGCGCGACCGTGTTCACGCTCTGCCCGCCGCTGACCAGGCCGACATTCAGCGTGATGCCACGTGCCAGGTCGGTCAGGGCGTGGATGGCGCGTACCTTCTCGGCCAGTTCGCCGATGGCGCTGATCCCGGCCTCGAAATTGCCGCCGGAATGGGCGGCGCGGCCCTCGATCTCCACGGCCATGAACACGCCGCCCTTGCGGCCCGTTACCACCCCGCCATTGGCGCGGCCGGGCTCGGAATTGAACACCACGCGGGCGCGCCGGGCCTCGGCCTCGATCACCGGGCGGCCCTCAGGCGATCCGATCTCCTCATCGCCGGTGAAGAGCGCGACCATCGGGCCGGGCGCGCCGCCCACGGCCTGGAAGGCGGCCATGACGAACATGTTCATCACCAGCCCCGCCTTCATATCGGCCACGCCCGGGCCATAGGCGATGCCGTTCTCCACCCGGAAAGGCCGGCGCTCCGGCTCGCCCTTCGGGAAAACGGTATCGCGATGGCCCATCAGCACGATGTTGCGGCGGGCATTGCCCTCGGCCCCGGCGCCATCCTCCCCGGCGATGGTGGCGCGCAGGCAGTCGCCGAAACGGGACTGCGGCAGGGTCTCCACGGGGATACCATGGGTCGCGAAGAAGGCCTTCACCTGCTCCCCCACCGCGTCGACGCCTGGCTTGTCATAGGAACCGCCATCGGTGTTCACCATGGCTTCCAGCAGGGCCAGCATCTCGTCCTGGCGGCCAGCCAGCCAGTCCAGCACACGGCTCTCGGTCGTGGGGCTCATCGGATCACTCCATCGCAGCGATGGCCCCGCATGAACCGGCCGCCTGGCAGGCGCAAGGGGCTGGCGCGGCGAGGCGCCTGCCGCCATGGTCCGCCGCCTTTGGAACGGGGAATTTCTGATCGTGCCTTCCACGCGTCCCGATACCGCCAGCCCGGATCAGGTCCGGCTGGGCATCGTCGGCTTCGGCATCATGGGGGAGCGCCTGCTGCGCGCGGCGCTGGAGCATGCCCCGGCCTCCCTGGCCATCGCAGGCGTCTGGGACCCCTCCCCGGCCGCCGCGGCCCGGCTATCCGCGATTGCTCCCGAGCTTCCGATGCTGCCCAACGCCCAGGCGGTGATCCAGGCCTGCGACTGCCTCTATGTGGCTGCTCCCCCCGCCGCCCATCTGCCGCTCGCCGAGGAAGCCTTCGCGGCCGGCCGTTCCGTGCTGCTGGAAAAGCCGCTCTCCCACGACACTGCCGCTTCCCGCGATTTTGTGGCCCGGGCCGAGGCGGCTGGGCAAAGGGCGGGGGTGAACTTCCCCATGGCCTCCTCCCCCGCCGTGGCGCAGTTGGCTGCCTGGCGAGATGAGGGCGTGGTCGGCATGCCTCGGGAACTTGCCATCGAGGTCGCCTTCGCCACTTGGCCCCGCGGCTGGCAGCATGATGCGGCAAGCTGGCTCTCCCGCCGGGCGGAGGGCGGCTTCACGCGGGAGGTGGTCTCCCATTTCCTCTTTCTCACCCGCCGGATGCTTGGCCCGCTGGTGCTGGAGGAAGCGCGCGCAACCTATCCCGGCGGCGATGCGGCAGAGACCGCCATCGAGGCCCGGCTGACTGCGGGGGGCATCCCCGTCACCCTCCGTGGCTCCGTCGGGACCACGGAGCGTGACGACACGAATAGCTGGACCCTGCGCGGCACGGCCGGCGCGGTCCGCCTTCGGGACTGGTCGATCGCGGAACGCGAGGCGCCCTCCGGCTGGGCCACAGCCCCGGATGCCCTGCCCAATGAGCGCATGCGGCCCCTGGTGCTGCGCGGGCAGATGGAGAAGGTCGTTGCCATGACGCGCGGCGCGCCCCAGACCCTGGCCACCTTGCGGGAAGCGCTGGAAGTCCAGGAAATCGTCGAGGCGATCCTGGCCGCCTGAGGGCGGGGCGCCGGGGACCGGCGCCCCTCCCCCTTCAGGCCATCGGATTGGCCTCGGGCATGGCCAGGGCCCGCTCCAGCGCCCGCGCGCCGCGCAGGCAGAGATCGTCCCGGCCTTGCGCCGCCACGATCTGCACAGCGCGCGGCATTCCCTCCTGGTCCAGCCCCGCCGGAAGGGCGATGGCGGGCTGGCGGGTCAGGTTCTGGGCAAAGGTCCAGGGCGCCCAGTCCCGCCACAGCGCCTCCGTGGGCTTCAGGGTGGGCTGGTCGGCGGCAAAGGCCGCGGTCGGCGTCGCGGCGGTCAACACGAGGTCGTAGCGCAGGTGGAAAAGGCTCATCTGGTGCGCGGCCTCCACCCGCAACGCATCCGCGTTCAGGAAGTCGATGGCGGAAAGCCCGCCCTCGCGGCGCGCCACCTCGGCGAGCCCGTCATCCAGCTCGCCACGCCGCGCTTCGGGGACTGAGGCGACGAGCTTCGCCAGGGCCACGCCCCAGACGCGGCCGAAAATGTGGCGGGTGTCCGGCAGATCCGGGTCCGCCTCCTCCACAAGGGCACCTTCGGCCCGCAGCGTCTCGGCGGCGCGCTGCAGGGCGGCCTCGCCATCCGCATCCAGCGGCGGCTCATAGCCCCAGCGGCGGACGAGGGCGATCCGCATCCCCTGCACCCCGTCCTCGATCCCCGCGCGCCACTCGCGCGGCTCATCGGGCAGGCAGAGCGGATCGCGCGCATCGGCGCGGGCGATGGCGTTCAGCATCAGCGCGGCATCGCGCACGCTCCGTGCCATGGGCCCGGCGCAGGCCACCGCGCTGAAGGCGCCGTGTGGCCATTGCGGGACGCGGCCATAGCTCGGCTTGAAGCCGACGATGCCGCAATAGGCTGCGGGAATGCGGATCGAGCCGCCCGCATCGGTGCCGATATGCAGCGCGCCGAAGGCCCCCGCCGCGGCCGCGGCGGCGCCGGAGGAGGAGCCGCCGGTGGTGCGCTTGAAATCCCAGGGATTGCGGGTGATGCCGTGCAGCGGGCAGTCGCCCGGCGTCTTCCAGCCGAATTCAGTGGTGGTGGTCTTGCCGATGATGACAGCGCCGGCCGACTTCAGCCCCATCACGGCCGGCGCATCCTCCGCCACCGGGCGCGGATCCGTGGTGCGGCTGCCCCGGCGCGTCGGGAAGCCCGCCATGTTCAGCAGGTCCTTCACCGTGCAGGGCACGCCGTCCAGCAGGCCCAGCGGGCGTCCGGCCATCCAGCGCGCCTCGCTCTCCCCAGCCTGGCGCAGCGCATGGGGGTTCATCACGGCGAAGGCGTTCACGGAGGGATTGTTCCGGGCCACGCGCTCGGTCACTGCCTTCAGCACCTCGACCGGGCTGAGCGCGCGGCGGGCATAGAGGGCGAGCAGCGTTTCCGCATTCATCAGCGCGGGATCAGTGGTGGTCATGCGGGTCCTGACGGCAGTATCCGGCGAGGATGGACCCGCCGGGCGAGCAGAGAAACCCCAGCCGTTGCACCGCACCGCCCGCGCAACGTCCGCCCGCCCGGCCCGGCAACTAAACAAGCCCTTCGGACCGGACGGAATGGATCTCCTCCGCCCCGATAACGAGGTAAGCAAGCCGGATTGCCGCCCCGGGACACTATGGCCTGACTTACCTCACCCATGACGCCCATGACCGCGCGGTGGATCACGCGCCGGGCCGAGGAGCGGGATCCTGCGCGGCTAGGAGACGGTGATCCCCGCCCCCTTGGCCACTGCGGTCCATTCCGAGGCGAATTTCGCGATCATGGCCGTATACTCGGGCCCGACCAGCGGCTTAGGCGGGGTGTAGGAGGCAAGATCGGCCATCTTCGCCTTGATCTCGGGCTGCGCGATGGCCGCCAGCACTGCCTCCCGCACTGTATCCGCCACTGCCGCGGGCAGCCCCCTGGGGCCGGAGATGCCGATCCAGGTGGTGGCGGTCAGGGCTGGCAGGCCCAGCTCGGCGAAGGTGGGTACTTCCGGCGTCGCCGGCACGCGCTCGGCCGAGGAGACGGCGAGTGCGAGCACCGTGCCGTCCTTGATCATCGCGACATTCGTGGTCAGCGGATCGAAGACGCTTTCGATATGACCGGCGAAGAGATCCTGCATGGCCGGGGCACTGCCGCGATATGGCACGTGGTCCAGCTTCGGCGCACGGGCCTCACGCGTCAGAACCTCTCCCATCAGATGGGTGATCGAGCCGATGCCGGAGGAGCCGTAGCGCGCGCCCGTGGTCCTCGCCTTGGTGATGAAGGAGTCGAGCGTCGGCGTGGCCGAGCCCTTGTTCACCATCAGCACATTCGCCGTGTCGCAGAGCATGGCGATATGCGTGAAGTCGCCCACGGGGTCGTAAGGCAGCGCGGGGTAGATGCCAGGCGCGATGCCGTGCGGCGAGGCATGGCTGATGACCAGCGTCTGCCCGTCCGGCGCCGCCTTGGCCGCCGCATCGGCGCCGATCGTGCCGCCGGCCCCCGGGCGGTTCTCCACCACCAAGGTTCCGCCCAGGTTCTGGCCAATGGCCGGCGCGACCAGCCGGGCAACCACATCGGCGAGCCCGCCGGGCGGGAAGGTGGCGATCAGGCGGATTGCTTGGCGCGGCTTCCAGGCGGATTGCGCGCGGACAATGGCCGGCATGGCCAGGCCGGCTGCGAGGCCGGACAGGAGAAGGGAACGTCGATGCGGCATAGGCGACCCCAGGGAAAGGCAGGGCCGGCGGCCCCGTCATTCCGCGGGTGTCGCAAAAGGCGTGCCGTCAGGCCTGCGCCGCCAACGCCGCCGACCAGGGCGACATCACGTCGGTGATCCCCGTCGCCGTACCGCCATCCCGCGCGATGAAGTTCGGGCAGGCGAAGTTCACCGGCAGAACGGCGTGTTCCACCACCTCCAGCCCGCCATCCTCTGCCAACCCGCCCAGCACGTCAGGCGCCAGGCGCCGGTCCGCCGTCACCCCGTCCGGGCCGGAAACGTCGATGCGGGGCGTATGCGCCGCCTCTTCCGGTCCCATGCCGAAGTCGAGCTGGAAGGCCAGCATCTGGCAGACGCTGGCCAGGATACGGCGCCCTCCGGAGGCACCGCCGGCCAGGATCGGCTGGGTGTCGTCGCCCGCGCGCGTCACCGTCACCGGACTCATATTGCAAAGCGGCCGCGCGCCGGGGCGGATGGCATTGGCACTGCCGGGCTGCGGGTCGAACCACATCATCCCGTTGTTCATCAGCACGCCCGTCCCCGGCAGCACCACGCGGCTACCCATGGAGGAGAGCAGCGTGGTGGTGACGGAAACCATCATCCCGTCCTTGTCGCAGACGGTCAGATGGGTGGTGCAGGTCTCAGCGTTCTCCTTCGCCCCGGCCCCAAGTCCCGCAAGGCGCTCCGCATAGGCGCCACGCATCGCCCTGGCGAAGCCACGATACCAGTCTGCGTCGAGGCCACCGGCGGTGGAGACGCGCTCCATCTCCGCGATGACCCGCGCCATAGTCGGCGCGGCGGTCAGGCCGCCCGCCGTGTGAATGGTGTGGGTGCCGCGCCAGGCGATCGGCATGGATTCCCGCACCACCGCGCGGCAGCCCGCGAGGTCCGCCGCATCGATGAAGCCCCCCACGGCCTTCATGTCCGCCACGAGGTCGGCCGCCAGCCCGCCCTCGTAGAAGTCGCGCAGCCCGTGGTCACGCAGCCGCGTCAGCGTGTCGGCCAGCTTGCCCTGCGGCAGGAAACCCGGCGCGCCCTGGTAGGGCGGGTTAGGTGGCAGCCCGTCCGGCAGGTAGATCCGCGCACTCTCCTCATAGAGCCGCAGCACTTTGGCCGAGGCGGAGATCTTCAGCAGCGTGTACCAATCCTGCGGCAGCCCGCGGCGGGCCAGTGCGATGGCCGGCCCGAGCAGCGCGTCCAGCCCCATCCCCGTCCCGAAGCGCTCCCGCAACAGGTCATAGCCTGCCACCGAGGAAGGGATAAGGAAGGAGAGCGGCCCGTGGATGTTCACGTCGCCCACCACCTCCGGCCAGGCGAAGAGGTCCTGCTTCCATTTTCCCGTCAGCGGATAGGCCGAGGGATCGACGTTGCGGGAGGCCACCGGTCCGAAATCCACGACCTGCGGCTTCGAGCCGGGCTTGTGAACCAGGGCGAAACCGATTCCGCCCAGGCCGCTGTTCCAGGGCTCGGCCGTCGCGAGGGCGAAAGCGGCCGCCACGGCCGCGTCGGCCGCGTTGCCACCGGCTTCGAGCACCGCCACCCCGGCCTCTGCCGCAGCGCGTGACTGGGAGGCGACGATGCCCCCGCTCCCCGAAGCCGCCGGCTTGCTCAGCGCCCAGTGCTGGCTGGTATGCGGTGGCGGCGCATAGGCCGCGAGCTCGGGCGTGGCAGTCCGGGAGGCATGAAGGTCGGGCATCGAGCACCTGCTGCGGGGCGGGGGCACGGAGCGTCGCGCCGGAGCCCCGCCCCGGCAAGAGCCGCTTCGGACCGATCCCCGTTTGCCCGATGCCCCGGGGCGGCTTATCTGGCCGGGCAAAGCCAGCTGGAGGATGCGGGATGGCCGGAACAGGAAGTATGGAGGTCGCGCCGATCCTCCGTCGCTTCATCGAGGAGGAGGCCCTGCCCGGCACGGGGGTAGAAGCTTCCGCCTTCTGGTCCGCCATGGAGCGGACCTTGCGCAACCTGGGGCCGAAGAATGCCGACCTGCTGGGCGAGCGCGACTCGCTCCAGGCCCGGATCGACGAATGGCACCGCGCCAACCCGACGCGCCCCGTGGACCGCGAGGCCTATGAGGCCTTCCTGCGTGGCATCGGCTACCTGCTCGATCCGCCGCCGCCCTTCCAGGTCACGACGGCAAATGTGGACGAGGAGATCGCCACCCTCGCCGGCCCGCAGCTCGTCGTGCCCGTGAACAACGCCCGCTACGCGCTGAATGCGGCCAATGCGCGCTGGGGCAGCCTTTATGACGCGCTCTACGGCACCGACGCCATCCCGCAGGAAGGCCCGCGCGCGTCGGGTTATGACGCGAAGCGCGGCGCCGCCGTGATCGAGCGCGCCCGCGCCGTGCTGGACGCCGCGGCGCCCCTGGCTTCCGGCAGCCATGCCTTTGCCACCTCCTACCGGGTCGAGGGCGGCCAGCTTCGCGTTCTGCAGGAGAGTGGTGCCAGCACCGGCCTGCGCGATCCGGCCCAGTTCCGCGGCTTCAATGGCACCGAGGATGAGCCGACCGCCATCCTGCTGGCGAAGAACGGGCTGCACCTCGAGATCGTGATCGACCGCCGCCATCCGATCGGCAAGACCGACAAGGCTGGAGTAGCGGACCTGGTGCTGGAGGCAGCGCTCTCCACGATCATGGATGCCGAGGATTCAGTGGCAGCAGTGGACGCCGAGGACAAGGTCGGCGTCTACCGCAACTGGCTTGGCCTGATGCGCGGCGACCTGGCTGCCAGTTTCGAGAAGGGCGGGCAGGTGCTGGAACGCCGCCTGAACCCTGACCGCACCTATACTGTGCCGGGCGGTGGCGAGGTCACCTTGCACGGCCGCTCCCTCATGCTGATCCGCAATGTCGGTCACCACATGATGACGGATGCGGTGAGGCTGGACGGTGCGGAGACGGCCGAGACGATCCTTGACGCCTATGTCACCTCGCTGATCGCGCTGCACGACCTGCGCGGCAAGCGGATGAACAGCCGCGCCGGCAGCGTCTACATTGTGAAGCCGAAGATGCACGGGCCCGCCGAGGTCGCCTGGGCAGTTCAGCTCTTTGGCGAGGTGGAGGACGCGCTTGGCCTCGAGCGCAACACGCTGAAGATGGGCATCATGGACGAGGAGCGGCGTACGACCGTCAACCTCGCCAACTGCATCATGATGGCGAAGGAGCGGGTGTTCTTCATCAATACCGGCTTCCTCGACCGTACGGGCGACGAGATCCACACCTCAATGGAGGCCGGCGCCGTCGTCCGCAAGAACGACATGCGCAAGGCGGCCTGGATCGCCGCCTATGAGGACAATAATGTCGATGTCGGCCTGGCCTGCGGGCTGCGCGGGCATGCGCAGATCGGCAAGGGCATGTGGGCGGCGCCAGACGCGATGGCCGCGATGCTGGAGCAAAAGATCGGGCATCCGAAGGCCGGCGCCAGCACGGCCTGGGTGCCCTCCCCGACCGCAGCCACGCTGCATGCGCTCCACTATCACCAAGTGGATGTGGCCGCGCGCCAGGCTGAACTCGCCGCAGGCGGGCCACGCGCGAAGCTGTCCGACCTGCTGACCGTTCCGCTGGCTGAAAACACGAATTGGTCGCCCGAGGACATCCAGGCGGAGTTGGACAATAACGCCCAGGGCATCCTCGGTTATGTGGTACGCTGGATCGACCAGGGGGTCGGCTGCTCCAAGGTGCCGGACATCCATGATGTCGGACTGATGGAGGACCGCGCAACGTTGCGCATTTCTGCCCAGCACATTACGAATTGGCTTCACCACGGGATCGTGAACCGCGCCCAGGTGGACGCGACTCTGCGTCGCATGGCCAAGGTGGTGGATAAGCAGAACGCGAACGACCCCGCCTATAAGCCCATGGCGCCGGACTATGATGGCGTGGCCTTCAAAGCGGCCTGCGACCTGATCTTCAAGGGTACGACCCAACCGAATGGCTACACCGAATTCATCCTCCACGCCCGGCGACGTGAGGCGAAGGCGGGGTAGCGGAAGCGGCGGGGCTGCAGCGCACCAGGAAGCGATGCGGGCCCGCCATGCCGCCGAAGGATGCAAAGGAGGCGAAACTGTGTGGCTCCGCCTCATTTTGCACTCGAAGCGAGCGTGGCGCAGAACTGAGGCATTTCTGCAACAGCAGAAAATTCCGAGGAAACCGCGCCCCGCAAGCCTCAACACAGGTGATTTCCGCGCGTTCGAACGTGACGCAACAACGAGCCCGGCTGAACCGCGGGTTTCGCCCCAGCACGAAGGATTTTTAATTATGTCGTTCCGCAAGGCACTGCTCGCCGCGACCACGCTGGCCCTGCCTCTGGCTCTCCCGGTCGCGGTCCAGGCCCAGCCCGTCACTGGCCTCTACATCGGCGCTGGCGCCGGCGTGAACTGGTTGCAGGATGCCAAGATCGCCGCCACCGGTCCCCTGGCCCAGGAGCTTCGCGCCGGCGGCATCAACCCCGGCGGTAAGGTCGGCTTCGAACCCGGCTGGGGCGTTGTCGCCAGCATCGGCTGGGGCTTCGGCAACGGCCTGCGCCTCGAGGTCGAGGGTAATTACCGTGAGAATGACGTGGACAAGATCCGCGGCTTCAACGGCATCACGACCAGCCGCGTCGAGGGCACCTCGCGTAGCTATGGCGTGATGGGCAATGTCCTCTACGACCTCGACCTCTCCCAGTGGGGCATGCCGAGCTACGTCCAGCCCTATATCGGTGCCGGCGTTGGCTATATCTGGCGTGAGTTCGACGATGTCGGCCTGAGCCTGCCCGGGTTCAGCAACGCCCGGATCCGCGACAGCGGCACTGATGGCCGCTTCGCCTATCAGGGCATCGCCGGCCTTGGCTTCCCGCTCACCCGCTTCGGCGTGCCCGGCCTGACGCTGACGACCGAGTACCGCTTCCTCGGCACGCTCGAGCACAGCATCGACACGACGAGCAGCGGCGGCAGCTTCACGGTGGGTCGTGGCGGCACCAAGTCCGAGAACTACAACCACTCCATCATGATCGGCCTGCGCTACGCGTTTAACCAGCCGCGTCCGGCCCCGGCCCCCATCGCTGCTCCGGCTCCGGCCGCTGCTGCTCCGGCTCCGGCCCGCACCTACCTGGTGTTCTTCGACTTCGACCGCGCTGACCTGACGGACCGCGCCCGCCAGATCATCGGCGAGGCCGCCCAGGCCGTGCAGAGCACCGGCACGACCCGCATCGAGGTGGCCGGCCATGCCGACCGCTCGGGCACGCCGCAGTACAACCAGCGCCTGTCCATGCGCCGCGCCGAGGCCGTTGCGGCCGAGCTCGCGCGCCGGGGCATCGCCCGCAATCAGATGTCGATCCAGGCCTTCGGCGAGAGCCGTCCGCTGGTCCCGACCGCCGATGGCGTGCGCGAGCCGCAGAACCGCCGCGTCGAGATCGTTCTGCGCTAATCCCGCAGGACCTCTCACGAGGTACAGAACGGGGCGGGGCCGAAAGGTCCCGCCCTTTTTCTACATACGGTGCCGCCGCTGTCACCGGCCGCGCAGGTTGCGGACCAGGCTTGGCTTCGCCTGGCAGATCAGGCCGTCAGCAACTTCGTCACCTCGGGCGCCGTGTCCAACGCCATGCGCCAGATCTCGCCCATGTCCGGCCGCAGCAGAATAAGGCTTTTGAGGACCAGGCCAGCCAAGTGAAGGCGCCCTAGGGCGGGACGTAGATAGGGCGCGGCTCGCCCTCCAGTTCACGCGTGCCGCGGATTTTTATGGTTTCGGCATTCACCGCGCTCAGCGCTCCGCCTCGACGGTTGCCGATATGGAGCACCCGGCCCTTTACGAGATCAGGCCCGGAGGGAAAGGCGCTCCCGGAGCGCTGCGATCTCGCTCTGAAGGGCGGCGATCTGCTCCGTCACCGGCTCCAAGGCGCCGGGCGAAATTCCATAACCAGCCGTCTGATCCGCGCATGGCTTCCCCGGCGGCCGGGCGGGAATGCCGACCACAGTGACGCCATCCGGCACCGGATCAACACAGACGGCATTCGCCCCCACCCGCGCGTTCCGCCCGATCACGATGGGGCCGAGCACCTGGGCGCCCGCACCGATGATCGCGCCGTCCAGCACCGTCGGATGGCGCTTGCCCGGCTTCGTCGTCAGCCCGCCCAGGGTAACGCCGTGATAGATCAGCACGTCGTCGCCGATCTCCGCCGTCTCGCCGATCACCACGCCCATGCCGTGGTCGATGAAAAGGCGTCGTCCGATCCGGGCGCCCGGATGGATCTCGATCCCCGTCAGGAAGCGCGAGAAATGGGAGACGCAACGTGCCGGTGCGCGGAAGCCGGCGCGCCAGAGCCGGTGGGCCAGCCGGTGCCAGACCACCGCATGCAGCCCGGCATAACAGAGGATCGATTCCGCGAAAGTCGGCCGCGCTGGGTCGCGCGCCCGGATGCTCCGCGCGATCTCCAGCGCCTCGCCGATCATGCCAGCCAGGGCGGCACTGGCAGGTTCCGCTCGCGCAGGAAGGTCGGGTTGAACAGCTTGGACTGATAGCGCGCGCCACTATCGCAGAGCACGGTGACCACCGTGTGCCCGGGCCCGAGCGACTTCGCGACCTGGATGGCCGCTGCCACATTGATCCCGCTCGACCCGCCGACGCTCAGCCCCTCCTCCTGCAAGAGGGCGAAGCACTGCTCCAGCGCCTCGGGATCGGAGACGCGCACCGCGTCGTCGATCGGCGCCCCCTCCAAATTACCCGGCACCTTGCTGGCCTGTCCGATGCCCTCGGTGATCGAGTTTCCTTCGGCCGAGACGGTGCCGGTCTTCACCCAGGAATAGAGGCCGGATCCGTAGGGATCAGCCAGCACGATCCTCACGCCTGGGTTCTTCGCCTTCAGCGCGCGCGCCGTGCCGGCGAGGGTGCCGCCCGTGCCGCAGGCGCAGGTGAAAGCATCGACCTTGCCGTCCGTCTGGTCCCAGATCTCCAGCCCCGTCGTCATCTCATGCGCCATGGCGTTCGCAAGATTGCCGAACTGGTTAGCCCAGACCGCGCCCATTTCCTCCGCGAGCCGGCGGGAGAAGTTCACGTAGTGGCCGGGATCGGCGAGCGGCTTCGGATCGACCAGCCGCAGGTCGGCACCGATCATGCGCAGGAAATCCAGCTTCTCCTGGCTCTGCGTACGCGGCACCACGATGACCGACTTCCACCCCCGCGCGTTCGCTGCGAGCGCCAGGCCGATGCCGGTGTTTCCGGCCGTTCCCTCCACCACTGTCCCGGGCTGGAAGGGGGTGAGGAGGCCGCGTTGTACGGCCTCCCCCAGGATGCCGATGGCGGCACGGTCCTTCACGCTGCCGCCGGGGTTCATGAACTCGGCCTTGGCGAGGATCTCGCAACCCGTCTCCTCCGAGGCACGGCGGAGCCGGATCAGCGGCGTATTTCCGACCGCATCCCAGAAGTCGGTGGCAACGGAGGTCATCAGGAGTTCAGGTCCATTCCAGGTGATCGACCCAGCGCAGATAGGGCTTCTCGGCTGTGAAGCCTTGCGGGAAGTGCTCCTTCGCGTCCTCGTCCGAGAGATTTCCCGCGACAATCATGCGGTCGCCCGGCTTCCAGTTCACCGGCGTCGCTACCTTGTGCTTGTCGGTCAGTTGCAGGCTGTCGATCACCCGCAGGATCTCGTCGAAATTACGCCCGGCGCTGGGCGGATAGATTAGCATCAGGCGGATCTTCTTCTTCGGATCGATCACGAAAACCGTCCGCACCGTCACGGCCGCATCCGCCTCGGGATGGATCATGCCGTACAGATTGGCCACCTTCTTGTCGGGGTCGGAGATCATCGGGAAGTTCACCGCAGTGCCCTGCGTCTCCTCGATGTCGGCGTTCCATCCCTCGTGCCGGTCCAGCGTATCAACGGACAGGCCGATCACCTTGACGCCGCGGCGATCGAATTCGGGCTTCAGCTTGGCGGCGTAGCCCAGTTCCGTCGTGCAGACGGGCGTGTAGTCCTTCGGATGGCTGAAGATCACACCCCAGGAATCACCAAGCCATTCATGGAAGCGGATGCGACCCTGGGTCGTCTCAGCCTCGAAATCGGGGGCGGTCTGCCCGAGTTGCAGCGTCATGTGACAGTCCTCCATGTTATGGCTATTTCACGACGCTAGCACGGGGTAGAAGGGGGTTCCACCCACGGCTGACGCGGTTCTGGACGTCCTCAGAGGGCATGTCGGCAGCCGCCGCCCGCCTGCCAAGGGGGCACTATCCGTAGCGGGCCATCCCCAGATCGGTGGTGTCGATTTCCGTCGGGCGGCCGGAGACGATGTCGGCCAGCACGCGACCGGAGCCGCAGGCCATGGTCCAGCCCAGCGTGCCATGGCCGGTATTGGTGAAGAGGTTCGGCAACGGCGTCTTCCCGATGACCGGGGTGCCGTCCGGCGTCATGGGCCGCAGCCCCGTCCAGAAGCGCGCGGCGGCGACATCGCCGCCGTCTGGGAAGAGGTCGCGCACCGAATGCTCCAGCGTCTCCCGCCTCGGCCTGCGGAGGCTGGTGCTGAAGCCCGCGATTTCCGCCGTGCCGCCGACACGGATGCGGTCGCCAAGCCGGGTGATCGCGATCTTGTAGGTCTCGTCCATCACGGTGGAGACGGGCGCTGCCGCTTCCTCCGTGACTGGCAGGGTCAGAGAGTAACCCTTGATGGGATAGACGGGCAGATGCAGCCCGAGTGGCCGCAGCATAGCCGGGGTGTGACTGCCCAGCGCCGCCACATAGGCATCGGCAGTGAGGTCGCCATGATCCGTCTCCACAGCGGTCACGCGCCCGTTTTCGGTGCGGATCGCGGCGATGCTGACGCCGAGTTGGAATTCCACCCCCCTTGCCCGCGCCAGCTCCGCCAGGCGCTGCGTGAAGAGAAAGGCATCTCCCGTCTCGTCCTGTGGCAGGCGCAGCCCGCCGACAAAACGCCCCCTCACCCGCTCCAGCGCCGGCTCTGCCGCGATGCAGCCTGCGGGGTCCAGCAATTCCCAGGGCACGCCATACTGGTCGAGCACGGCCGTATCGTCGCCAACATGGTCTAGCTGCTTCTGCGTGCGGAAAAGCTGCAGCGTGCCCCGCGCGCGGTGGTCGAACTCGATGCCCGTCTCCGCCCGAAGCTCCGCAAGGGCGATGCGGCTGTAATCCGCCACACGCACCATCCGCCCCTTGTTGCGGCGATAGGCGCCCTCCGTGCAGTTCGCCGCCATGCGGGCGAGCCAGGAGAGCATCTCCCAGTCCGGCCGCGGCCAGAAGACGAAGGGGCGGTGATGCATGAGCAGCCATTTCACCGCCTTCATCGGCACGCCTGGTCCCGCCCAGGGCGAGGAATAGCCATAGGAGAGCTGCCCCGCATTGGCGAAGCTCGTCTCCTTCCCGGCCCCGTCCTGCCGGTCGACCACCACCACCTCATGCCCGGCGCGGGCCAGGTACCAGGCGGTGGTCACCCCGATCACGCCGCTGCCGAGAACCAGAACCTTCATCCGCCGCTTCCCCTGAGGCACCTACCCCGAACTTGCTTGATTCCTGCCGGTTGCCAAGCGCGACGCCGCTCGAAGAGAGAGGTGTCAGCCCCCGAACGGGCGGCCCGTTCGCGCGTTAGCCCGTTCGCAAGCGAGCCGAGGAGGCAAAAATGGCGACTGGAAACACGAGCAGCAGCCGCGCGGACAGCACGGGCGCACCGGTCAGGCGGGCGCCCGAGGCCATGTTTGTGCTGGGGCTCATCAGCGTCCTGGTGATCGGCGGCTTCGCCGTCTTCGCCTGGATCGCGTCGATCGGCTGAGTCGACGCTCCCCGGAGTAAGACTCGGGGCGGAGGGCATGTCGCCCGGAGGTGGGAACGCTTCCGGCCCCGATGTCCCGCTCCGAACGTAGAGCGGCTGGTATGCGGGCATCCCGCCCACCGGCCGCTCAATCCCCACCTCGGCCACGAGACGGGGGCGCCGCTACTGAAGGTTCATCCGTTTTCCGGACATGCTCGCCCTATCGCGGGGCTGCCGGACCTATCGATCGTTCCAATCGGGCCGGTGGTTCGGGGGGGAGGACAGCCACCTCTCCAGGTCTCGCAGGAAGGAATTTCCCGCGAGATTGCCGACCACGTAGCCAATGGCGCCAGCGCCAAGCATGAGAACAGGCATGGGCAAATGCATGAGACGAATTTCCGCCCAGAAGATTACAACTGGCTGACATTCGAAGCCCGGACCGGGAGCCTCACAGGAAAATTGATCGGCCTGATTACGCGGCTTTCATATGATCCTGTGCGATGCGTAACTTCTCGTCCCCTGGTCAGAAGTCCTCTAATTTCCGCTTTGCTTATCCGTTCTACCTTCCGCCCTCCTCATGGACCTGTGATTTCTTCTCGGTCATGGAGCAGGAACGGCATGCCGAATGGCGGCAATCCTGTCGGGCCGGCGTAAGGCCATAAAGATCATGCTCGGCCAGACTGCTTCTCTCGAGTTGCTGAGGGCGGTCTTGAGAAAGCTGCTGGCACTGTCAGAGCGAACACGGCCGGCCGATTATCAGCCCGACACCATCCTCGCATACTGACCGATGAGTGAATGGTGGATTTGAGCAGTCCTCGCCACAGCTGGACGAGGGCGGTATTCGGATCGTGCTCTACGGGGCAGGCTGTGGTCGCCGGGGCGGCGTCCTTTGGCTCGGCAGGAGCACCGGCGACGCCGTACGACCGCGGCCGGGAGGCCGGAAAGGAGTTCACGCCGCAACGCGGCTGAAGATGCCCACCGTGAACAGGCAGAGTACGTAGCTTTCCAGCGCTGGGCCGCGTTAGACACTGGAGGGCGGGGAACCGGCAGGCAACCCCGTGAAAGATGGTAGCGACGGACGGATTTGAACCGCCGACCAAGGGATTATGATTCCCCTGCTCTACCGCTGAGCTACGTCGCCATGGGCGAGGCTGCCTGCCGGGAGGCGCGAATTAGGCTGCCGGAGCCTCCGCGTCAACGGGGGCCGGACGCTCCGCGCGAATGAAACCGCCACCCAGCACGCGGTCCCCGTCATAGAGCACACAGCCCTGGCCGGGCGCGGAGATTACCGGTGCGTCCGGACGCACGGTCATGCGCCGCGTCGCCGTATCCCATTCCACCGTCACGGCCTGCGGCACTTCCCTCGCCCGGAACTTCGCTGCGGCCCGGAAGGAACCAACGGGTGGCTCGGCCAGCCAGTTCACCTCCCCTACCGGCACCGCCGGCACGGGAATCGCGGCCGCTGGCGCGACGACCACCCGCCGCCGCACCGGATCCAGCGCGGCCACGCGCAGCCCTGCCTCGCCGGGCAGGCCGAGTCCCCGTGCCTGCCCCACCGTGTAGCGCGCCAGTCCCTGGTGTCGGCCCAGCACACGGCCCGATTCATCCACGATCTCACCGGGCTCAGCGGCTTCGGGCCGCAGGCGCGCGACCAGGTCGTGATAGCGGCCGGCGGGCACGAAGCAGATATCCTGGCTGTCCGGCTTCTCCGCCACGGCCAACCCGAGCCGTGCCGCTTCCCGCCGCACCGCAGCCTTGTCCGGCATGTCACCCAGGGGAAAGCGTGTGAAGGCGAGCTGCTCCCGCGTCGTGGCGAAGAGGAAGTAGGACTGGTCGCGCGCCGGATCGGCCGCACGGCGCAGCTCCGGCCCGTCCGGCCCCTCCACGCGGCGGGCGTAGTGGCCGGTGGCCAGCGCCTCACAGCCCAGGTCGCGCGCCAGTGCTACCAGATCCTGGAACTTCACGGTCTGATTGCAGCGGACACAGGGAATGGGTGTCTCGCCGCGGGCATAGCTGTCGGCGAAGTCGCCGATCACCGCCTCGCGGAAGCGGCTCTCACGGTCCAGCACGTAATGCGGGATGCCCAGCCGGTCCGCCACGTCACGGGCGTCATGGATGTCCTGGCCAGCGCAGCAGGCGCCCTTCTTCTGCACGGCGGCGCCGTGATCATAGAGCTGGAGCGTGGCGCCGATCACCTCATGCCCCTGCTCCGCCAGCAGGCCGGCGACGACACTGCTGTCCACGCCGCCGGACATGGCGACCATGATCCTCATCGTGCGTCGCTCCGGGCTGCATTCAGCCCCATCTGCCAGAAATCAGCCTCCAACCGGGACGCCTCGGCAAACAGCTTCGTCAATGACGCCAGGCGCGCCGCGCCGCCATGGGTCTCGCCCAGCGCGTCCAGCCGATCCGCGGCCCCACGGGCCACGGCCTGATACTCGGCGCTGGCATACTGGACGATCCAGTTCTCATAGGGATTGCCGTCGCGCCGGCGGGAGGGATGCGCCTCGATTCGCATGGCGACCTCGCCATAGCCGATTGTGCAGGGCGCCAGGGCGACCTCAAGGTCGAGGATATCGCCGCGATAGCCCTGATCCATCACCCAGCGCGTGTAGCAGACGGTTTCCGGCGCCTCGGGTTCAGCCAGCACCGCCGCCTCGTCCAGCCCCCATTCCCGGCAGTAGACGAGGTGCAGCTTTGTTTCATCGAGGATCGCCTGCACCACGGCGCCCTTGGCGCGCATGGCCTCCAGGCTTTCCGCCTTCACCACGGCCAGTGCCTGGGCGCGGGCGAACTGCACCAGGAAGAGGTAATCCTGCACGAGATAGCGGCGAAACGCCGCGAGCGGCAGCGTTCCGTCAGCCAGCCCCTGTACGAAGGGATGCCAGCAATAGGCATCCCATTCCCGCGCCGCGGCCGAGCGCAGGGCGCGGAACAGCCCGCCCTCGCGCCCATAGGGACCGGAGCCCAGGGCGTCGGGCAGGCCGGCCATCAGCTCGCGTTACGGCTACCGGCGGGAAGCTTCACCACCAGGCCGTCCAGCTTATCGGTCATGATCAGCTGGCAGCCCAGCCGGCTCGTCTCCTGCAGGTCGAAGGCGAGGTCGAGCATGTCCTCCTCGTCCTCGGTCGGGCTTTCCAGCTTGTTGAACCAGTCGGAATCGACAATCACATGGCAGGTGGAACAGGCGAGGCTTCCCTCGCACGCGCCCTCGATATCCACCCCGTGCTTGTGCGCGATTTCCAGCACCGACAACCCGAGCGGCGCCTCCACCTCGCGGCGCGTGCCGTCCCGCTCGACGAAGGTCATCTTCGGCATGATCTCTCCTACTCGGCCGCTTCCCGCTGCCGCACCGTCTGCCAGGCGCGCGCCAATTCGGCTGCCGCCCGGTCCACCTCGGCGGGCGAGGTAAAGCGACCGATCCCGATCCGCAAGGTCGCGCGAGACTCCGCCTCCGGCAGGCCGAGGGCGCGGAGCACATAGGAAGGCTCCACACTGGCCGAGGAACAGGCACTGCCAGTGGAGACACAGACCCCCGGGGCGGCCTTCATCACGTCCTGGGCGTCCACCCCACCGGGCAGAGTAATATTGAGGTTTCCAGCGACCCGCCGCGCCCGGTCGCCGTTCACCCGCAGCCCGGGGATACCGGCCTCCAGCGCCGCCAGGAACCGGTTCCGCTGACCAGCGATCCGCCCCTCATCCAGGGTCGCTTCCAGGCGCGCGATCCGCGCCGCTTCGCCGAAGCCGACGATCAGCGGGGCGGCCAGGGTACCGGAGCGCAGTCCCCGCTCCTGCCCGCCGCCCGAGAGAAGTGGAGCCAGCCGCACCCGCGGGCGGCGGCGGACATAGAGTGCACCGATTCCCTTGGGACCATAGATCTTGTGAGCGGTGATGGAGACAAGGTCCAACCCCATGGCCGCCACATCCAGCGGGATGCGCCCGGCGGCCTGGGCTGCGTCCGTGTGAAACAGCGCACCCGCCCCGCGCGCGATGGCGGCCAGGGCGGCAATGTCCTGCACCACCCCGATCTCGTTGTTCACGGCCATGATGCTGACCAGCAGCGTGGGGATCTGCAGCGCCTGCCGCAGAACTTCAGGGTCCAGCAGCCCGTCCCGGCCCACCGGCAGGATCACGGGGTCGAACCCCTCAGCGGCCAGATCGCGCACGCTTTCCAGGACACATTTGTGCTCGGTCGCCACAGTCACGACCCGGCGGCGCTCCGTGCCCTGAGAGGCGGCGAAGCGTGCCGCGCCCTTGATGGCCAGGTTGTTCGATTCGGTCGCCCCGGAGGTAAAGACCACCTCGCGCGCATCCGCGCCGATCAGCGTGGCCACATGGGCGCGCGCCTCCTCCACCGCCGCCTCGGCCTCGCGGCCCATGGCGTGCTCGATGCTGGCGGGATTGGCGAAATTCGCCTCCCACCAGGGGCGCATGGCAGCGATCACCCGCGGATCGACCGGTGTCGTCGCGTGATTGTCCAGATAGGCAGGGCGGTTTGCGGCATCCCTCATGCCGCCAAGATGGGGGATCGAAGCCGCCCGGACGAGGGCGTCATCCGCAGGTCCGGCCCGCGTTCTGTTCAGCCCGCCGCACGGAACAGCCGGTCCCGCATCGCCCGATGGGCCACCAGGAAGCGTTCCGAGGTATCGGCAGGTGCGTTCCAGGGCAGGGAAATGCGAATCGCCTCCCCTGCGGCTGCCCCGAGCCCCATGGCCTCCAGCACCGGACTTCGCGCAACCTTGCCGGAGGAACAAGCCGCGCCGGCGGAAACCCGCGTTCCCGCCAAGTCCAGCGCGATGACCTGCGTCTCGGCTGCCGCCCCGGGAAGCACGACGCAGCTTGTATTGGGCAGTCGCGGCGCACCCTGGCCCACGACCGGCAGGCCGAGCCCGGCCTCAATCGCGTCGCGTAGTGCCGCGAGTCGTGCCGAAGCACCGGGCTCCGCCGCTTCCGCCGCCGCACCCAGCCCGGCGATGGCGGGCAGCGCCTCCGTCCCGCCGCGCCGGCCACGCTCCTGTCCGCCGCCGGCAATCAGCGGCGCCAGATCCACGCCTTGCCGCAGCAGCAGCGCCCCGGCCCCCTTGGGCCCGCCCAATTTATGGCCGGAGATCGCCATGCTCTCCGCCCCCAGGGCCGCGAAGTCCAGCGGCATGCGCCCGGCTGCCTGCACGGCATCCAGATGCAGGACCGCGCCATGGCGCCGGGCAATGGCGGCGGCCTCGGCAACTGGGTGGACCACCCCGGTCTCATTATTGGCCACCATCAGGCAGACCATGGCGGGCTCCCCTTCCGCCAGCGCCGAATCCAGCGCCGCAAGGTCCAGAGTTCCATCCTTCAAAACAGGCAGAACAGCCGCGCCCTCGGCAGCGCGCATGACCGCCGGGTGCTCCGTCGCCCCTACCAGGACGCGCCTCCCCCGGCGCAGCGAAGCGATGGCCAGCGCATTGGCCTCCGTGCCGCCCGAGGTGAAGACCACATCCCGCGCCGTTCCCCCGAAGCGGGCGGCGACGCGGCCCCGCGCCTCCTCCAGCACCCGCCGTGCCGCCCGGCCCTCGGCATGAACGGAGGAGGGATTGCCCAGGAGTTCCATCGCGGCGATCGCCGCCGCGCGCGCTTCGGGCCGCAAGGGCTCTGTTGCGTTTGCGTCGAGATAGAGGCTCATTCCGCGGCCTCTCCGGGTCCGCTGGAAGCCCCGGGCACTGGCACGGCCCGGCCGAGGGTCCGCCCCTCGACCACATCTGCGATGGTGATGGCAGCAAGGAAGAGCCGCACTTGTTCCCCCAATTCCCGCCAGAGGTCGCGCTGATCCGGCCCCACCTCGGACGACTCCGAGGTGGGATTGCCGATGCTGTCGTCCACCGCATCCACCACCTCGGCCACGGTAATGGCGGCGGCCGGTCGCGCGAGGCGGTAGCCGCCCCCCGGTCCCCGCGCGGAGCGCACCAGCCCGGCCCGCCGGAGCCGGCCAAGCAGTTGCTCCAGATATGCCACGGAGAGCATCTGCGCCGCGCCGATCTCAGCCACGGTCACCGATCCCTGGCCCTCCCGCTTCGCGATCTCTGTCAGTGCCTTCACCGCGTAGCGGCTCCGGGTCGATAGGCGCATTTCAACCTAGTCCCATCGCACCGGGAGGGACGCCGGAGCCGGTGCATCCGGCAGCCATGCGTGCTGAAACGTGAGGCCATGCCATGATTTGGTTATGAAATCCGCCCAGCGGCGCTTATATTGGCACGGTCTCGTGCTCCGGAAGGCTGTTCGGGACAAATGGCATCCCCGGATTTCGGTTCGGAAACGTCACGGCCGTCGCGAGGCCCTCCCTTCGCACGGGGAGGCCCACGGCACCAGATGGTTCCTGCCGCCTCCGTCCGGCGGAACGGGTTCCGCCCGCCCCCGATCCTCGGGATCACGGGCTGAACCCGTTCCGCCGGTGCGGAATGCCGTGAATGATGAAACAGGCGGGGCGGCCCCTTCCCAGGGGCTGGCCCGCCCCAGAAGAATGCCCCACGGGGCAGAAGGTGATGATGCCCGAGGTAATGTTCGCCGGCCCTGACGGCCGGCTCGAGGGTCGCTACCACCACGCCAAGCAGCCCAATGCTCCTACCGCTCTAATTCTGCATCCGCACCCGCTGCATGGCGGCACCATGAACAACCGTGTGGTGCATGCGCTGTATGAGCGGTTCCGCGGCATGGGCTTCTCCACCCTGCGCTTCAACTTCCGTGGCGTGGGCAAGAGCCAGGGCCGTTATGACGGCGGCATCGGCGAGATCTCCGACGCGACAGCTGCGCTCGACTTCCTCCAGGCGGTGAACCCCGCCGCCTCCATGCTCTGGGTCGCCGGCTACTCTTTCGGCGCCTATGTCGGCATGCAGGTGCTGATGCGGCGGCCGGAAATGGGCGGCTTCGTCTCGATCGCGGCCCCGGCCAGCCATTATGACTTCGGCTTCCTGGCCCCCTGCCCCTGCTCCGGCCTGATCCTGCACGGAGAGGCGGACGAGCTGGTGCCGGAGCCTTCGGTACGGAAGCTGGTGGACAAGCTGAACACCCAGAAGGGCATCAAGATCGACTACCGGGTGATGGAAGGCGCGGGCCATGTCTTCACCCCGGAACAGACGGAGAAGGTGGCCGAAGCCACTGAGGACCATGTGATGACGGTGCTGAACCGCGCGCGGATGTCCATGGCGGCGGACTGACCGCTTCCCCGACGCGATCACACGGGCGGCGCCCCCAAAAGGGGCGCCGCCTTTTTCATATCCGCTTAGTCCGGCCCAGCCACATCGACGACTTTAAGCCGCCGATGATCATCTTCATCCCGGTCATGCCCCTTGCCGCTGCGCCGCCCCGACAGGACGGCCGCGGCACCGAACCACAGCATTGGGACGGAACGGGGTTGTTCCTCAGGCGTAGGCCGGAACCCGCCGTCCGCCCGTCAGCGGATGGGGCGCACCGGTCGTGCCAGGGAAGGTCAGCGGAAGGCCTCGCACCACCCGGGCCGCGAGCACCCCGAAGGCCTGCGCCTCCAGCCCGTCGCCATCCCAGCCTACCACCTCCACTGGGCGGACCGGGGCCTCCAGCATGCTGGCCAGGCCCCTCATCAGGGCCGGGTTGCGCCTCCCGCCACCGGCCACGAGCCATTGCACGGGCGGATCGGGGAAATGCCGGGCCGCCGCGCCCACGCAGACGGCGCAGAAGGTCGCCAGCGTCGCGGCCCCATCAGCCGGGGAGAGGTCGCCAGCGCCGGCTTCCCGCAGCGCCTCCTCAAAATCGAGCCGATCCAGCGATTTGGGCGGCGGTGCGGCCAGATACGGGTGCGCCATCAGCCGGCCCAGCACCGCACCGTCCGCGGTGCCCGCCAAGGCGAGCTTGCCGTCTCGGTCGTAATCCTGGCCAAGGGACCGCCGGGCCCAGTCATCCAGCGGGCCGTTGGCCGGTCCTGTGTCGAAGGCCAGCAACTCCCCGTTCGGGCCGATCCAGGTGACGTTGCCCACCCCGCCCAGGTTGAGGATTGCCACCGGCTTCGGCAGGGCTTCGGCCAGAACCTGGTGGAAGACCGGGACCAGCGGCGCCCCCTGCCCCCCGGCGGCCACGTCGGCGGACCGGAAGTCATGCACCACTTCCATCCCCGTGTGGCGCGCCAGCAGGGCGGCATCGCCGATTTGGCAGGTAAAGCCGGTCTCCCCTGGGCGGGTGGCCGGGCGGTGCAGGATAGTCTGGCCATGAAAGCCGATCAGGTCCGCCGGCAGGCCAAGCTTCTCCACAGCCTGGGCATGGCGCTCAGTCAGACGCCGGGCGCAGTCCAGCACGGCCGGGTGCTCGGCCAGTTGGCCCTGCGCATGCAGCGCAGGCGCGGCGGAGAGGAGCGCACGCAGGTCCCGCCGCAACTCGGGCGGATAGGGAATGGTCACGGAGGGGCCGAAACGGCCGATCCGCTCCCCATCCGTTTCGACATAGGCGGCATCCACCCCATCCAGGGAGGTGCCGCTCATCAACCCGATGGTTCGCAGCATGACGGCACTTGTGCTAGGCGCGGAGCGCTTTGCAAGGCCCGAGTAACCCCTGATGAATGACTTCCTCCACCTTGCCCGGGAACGTGGCTATATCCACCAGGTGACGGACGAGGCCGCCCTCTCCGCCCGCATGGCCCAGGGCGTCCTTCCGGCCTATTGCGGCTTCGACTGCACGGCCGACAGCCTGCATGTTGGCCATCTCCTGCCCATCATGCTGCTGCGCCTGCTGCAGAAGACCGGGCACAAGCCGGTCGCGCTGCTCGGTGGCGGCACGACCAAGATCGGCGATCCCTCCTTCCGCGACACGCAGCGCCCGTTGCTGAACGACGAGCAGATCGAGGTGAACAAGGCCGGCATCCGCCGCAGCTTCGCCCCCTTCCTGACCTTCGGCGACGGCGCTTCCGACGCCATCATGCTGGACAATGCGGCGTGGCTGGACGGGCTCGCCTACATCCCCTTCCTGCGCGAGGTGGGACGGCATTTCAGCGTGAACCGCATGCTGACGCTGGATAGCGTGCGGATGCGGCTGGAGCGGGAGCAGGCCTTCTCCTTCCTCGAATTCAACTACATGCTGCTCCAGTCCTACGACTTCCTGGAACTGCGGCGGCGCCACGGCGTGGCGCTGCAGCTGGGCGGCAGCGACCAGTGGGGCAACATCATCATGGGGGTGGAGCTGAACCGCCGCGCCGACCATGCGGAGGTTTTCGGCGCCACCACGGTGCTGCTGACCACCGCCTCCGGTGCGAAGATGGGCAAGACCGCCTCCGGCGCCGTCTGGCTGAATCCCGACCGGCTCTCCCCCTATGACTACTGGCAGTTCTGGCGGAACACCGAGGATGCCGATGTCGGCCGCTTCCTCCGCCTCTTCACGGAACTGCCGATCGCAGAGACGGACCGCCTTGCCGCCCTTCAGGGCGCCGAGGTGAACGAGGCGAAGAAGATCCTGGCGACCGAGGCCACCGCCCTGCTGCATGGGCGGGAGGCCGCCGAGGCCGCCGCCGCCACCGCCCGCGCCACTTTCGAGCAGGGTCAGGCGGCGGAAACGCTCCCCTCGATCACCGCCAGCCTGCCGGCGGGCATTCTGGACCTTGCCGTGGCGGCAAGCCTGGCGACGAGCAAGGCGGAGGCGCGGCGCCTGGTGGCGCAGTCCGGCCTGCGGCTGAACGATGAGCCCGTGACGGACATTGCGCGGGAGGTGACGACGGCGGATCTGCGGGATGGGGCGGCGAAGCTTTCCGCCGGCCGCAAGCGCCACGTTCTTGTGCGCGCAGCCTGAGGATCAGGCCGCCGCCTTCTGGACCACGAGCCCGATCGAGGTGGTGACGTAGCCCGCCGCCTCGATCTTCAAATGAGGCAGCGCATAGGGCGGCGCATCCACATGGGCGTCCAGCGTTGCGTGGCCGGGATGCAGGTTCAGCGGCCAGATCACATGGCCCTGCACCGCCAGGCGCTCCAGCACCGCCTCGACGTCGCGACGGCGGAAGAAGGAAATCCCGGGCGTCTCCAGCGTGCTCTCGTTGGAGGAGAGGTTGAACTCGGTGGTGTGCACGGCCAGCCCGCCGGGGCGCAGCGTTTCCAGGCTGTTCTCGATGAAGCGCAGCCCGTGTTCCAGGCTGCCCAGATGCTCCAGGCAGCAGGAGGACCAGCAGGCGTCGAAGCCACGCAGGTCCGGCGGAATGGCGTTCATGTCTACTGGGCGGAAGGCGACGCGCGCGCGGAAGCTCTCCTCGTCCAGCAGCGCCGGATGGTGGATTTGCATCAGCCCGGCGGCGTGCTGCCCCGTGCTGTCCCATCCCATTCCGTCCACCACCTCCGGCGGCGCATCCGTCGCCAGGACGGAGACCCCGTGGGAGGCCAGCATCGAGGGCAGCGGCTCCTGTCCGACGCCAAAGCCCAGCATGCGCAGGCCCGGCCGGATCAGGTCCGCCGCACGCAGCACAGATAGGATCCAGCAGAATTCCCACTGCTTGCGGTGCCGCCTTGGGGCCTCGCCGATGGCGGCGCACCAGGCGCCGTAGTCCGGTTCGTCGAACTGGCCGGCGGTGCAGAGCTGGCTCATAGGGCGTGCGAGAAGTGGCGTTTCCAGCCGCCAGGGTATCAGCGGCGAGGCCGGCGGAGCCAGCAGCCAGAGTGGCGCGGCATAGCGATCCGGCAGCAGCGCGCGGCGAAGCGCTTCGAGGGTTGGATGATCTCGGTGCCGTTCGAGCTCCGCCTCATTTATTGGCTCGCGGTCCAGCAGAAGGCGGAAGGCCCATGCGACAGCTTCGCGCGGAAGCCGGCCGTCTGCAGAAGAAGACGGGATTCGTAGCTTCCGACGGAACAGCATCAGTTTGATTGGCCGGACGATCGGGACATCGAGGCCTCGTCGGAGCGAAAGAGAGGGTCGCTGAGCGGCCGCGGTGATTGATCGAGGCAGGCGGATGGTGGGCGCAACAGGGATTGAACCTGTGACCCCCACCGTGTCAAGGTGGTGCTCTCCCGCTGAGCTATGCGCCCATCCGCCGGGTTCCCAGCCACGTCGTGGCTGGGCGGCCCGTTTAGCGCGGCCCCCAGGCGCAGACAAGCCCTCGGAGTGCGCCCTAAGCACCGTTTCGGTCTTAATCCTTCGCGTATGCGCGTGACAGCCGTGCGCCGCTGTGGTGATTCGCACGCAGATGGACCTTCCGATCTCCGCCCCCGCCGAGGCCGACTCTCCGCCGCCCTTCTTCCTTCAGCGGCCCGTCGTGCAGACTGTGCCGATCGTCCTCGCCTCTCCGCATTCGGGCCGCCACTATCCCGCGGCTTTCCTTGCGGACAGCCGCCTCGATCCCGTGTCGCTCCGGCGCTCTGAGGACGGCTTTGTGGAGGAGCTCTTCGCCGACGCTCCCGCCCACGGGGTACCGCTGCTGGCCGCGACCTTCCCCCGCGTTTATTGCGATGCGAACCGCGAGCCGTGGGAATTGGACCCCGGCATGTTCGATGGGCCGCTGCCGGATTTCGTCAACAGCGCCTCGCCGCGTGTGGGCGCCGGCCTCGGGACGATTGCGCGGGTGGTCGCGAGTGGCGAGGCAGTCTATCGCCGCCGCCTCTCCTTCAACGAGGCCGCGACCCGAATCCGCGCGCTCTGGGAGCCCTATCACAACGCGCTGTCCGGACTGATCGAGGAGACGACGGGCCGCTTCGGCGCCTGCCTCCTGATCGACTGCCACTCCATGCCGACCCTGCCCGGGGAGAGCGGGCGGTCAGCCGACATGATCCTGGGCGACGCCCATGGCACGGCAGCCGCGCCGCGCGCCACGCGGTTGCTGGAGGAAGCGCTGAGCCGGCTCGGCTACCGGCTTCGACGGAACGACCCCTATGCCGGCGGCTATGTCACCCGCCACTACGGCCGCCCGCGGGAAGGCGTGCATGTGATCCAGCTCGAAATCGCGCGCAGCCTCTACATGGACGAGCAAAAGATCCAGCGGCTGCCCGGCCTCACCACGCTGCGGGCGGATATGGACCGGCTCCTGGCGGGGCTGGTCGGGGTGGACTGGTCCTTCCTCCGCGCCTGACCAGCTGACCGCTGGCATCCGGGCAAAAAAAGAGGCGGTGCCAGAGGCACCGCCGAGTTTAGGGAGGAAACGTCCAAGAAAGACAGCAGCGCGACAACATCGCGTTGCTGCGATGCACAAATTAGTCACCCCGCCCCGGTTCTGCAAGCCCCTTTTTGCAATGCACCATCACGGAAAAGCGATGGCTCTGGCTGGCATGGCACTTGAGCAAGTCGGGCCATGCCCCTCATCGCCTTCCTCCTGCTACTCCTGCCCGGCATCGCCCTGGCGCAGGCCACGCCAGTGGCAATGTGCCGCGCCGCAATAGCCGCAGCGGAGCGGGAATATGGGCTTCCGACAGGGCTTCTGGCCGCCATCGGGCGCGTCGAATCGGGGCGGCGCGATCCGGAAACCGGGGAGGCCGGATCCTGGCCCTGGACCATGAACGCGGAAGGAACCGGCAAGTTTTTCCCGACCAAGGCGGAAGCGGTTGCCGCCGTGGGGCAGCTTCGTGCCGGGGGCATGCGGCTGATCGATGTGGGCTGCATGCAGATCAACCTGCACCACCACCCCGACGCCTTCGCCTCGCTGGAGCAGGCCTTCGATCCCCTGGCGAATGCCCGGTATGCTGCCCGCTTCCTGAAAGAGCTGCAGGCGGCGAGCGGCGATTGGATGGTTGCGGCGGGGCACTATCACAGCCAGACCCCTGGGCGTGCCGAGACCTATCGCGCCCAGGTCGCGCTGCGCTGGCCGGAGGAGCAGCGCCGGGCCGGATCGGCGCCGGCCTGGCAGCCTGGCTGGTCGAACCCACCCCGCCCGGCTTTCGCGGCCGCGATGCCCGGCCTGAGCATCCGTGGCGCGCCGCCGCCGACCGTCATCCGCATGCCCGGCACCACGCCCGGTACCGGATCATCGGGCGAGCGCGGCCGCGGCCTGGACGCCTATCGTACCATGACCATCCCCTTGGCCACGCGCCTCACGCCGCTCCTGATGCGCAGCGTGCCGGGCGGGCGTGGGTGACAGCCTGCCATCATGCGGCGAGCGTCGGATGCGGAGTCTTGTCGCGGATAAGGGCAGCGAGCGAGTCCAGCGCCGCCGCCCGGGGATCCGAAGCGCGGACCAGCAGCACGACATCCCGGCCGATTCCTCCGGGCAGCGGGGTGTAGGCGACCAGGCCCCCCACCGGCCCGAGAGCCGCCGCCGCGAGCGCCGGCATCAGGGAAACCCCCTCCCCGGCCGCCACCATGTGCCGGAGCATCTCCAGCCCGGTGGCATGGCGCGCGCCGCGCGGCGTGTCGACGCCGCATGCGGCCAGCGTCTGGTCGCGGAGGCAGTGCCCCTCCTCCAGGAGCAGCAGCTCCTCGGCCGCCGGGATGGAGGGCGCGCGGCCGGGCGCGTGCATCAGGAGAAAGGGTTCGGTGAAGAGTGGTACGGCCCGCAGTGCCGCATCGGCCGAGCCAGAGCAGCAGAGCGCGGCGTCCAACGCACCGGATCGCAAGGCGGCGCGCAGTTCCGCCGTGCGGGCCTCCGACAGGACGGGACGCATCGCCGGAAAGGCTTCCCGCATCGGGCGCAGCAGGTGCGGCAGCAGATAGGGCCCGAGCGTCGGGATGGCGCCCAGCCGGAACGGGCCGGCCAGTGGCGCCTCCTCCGCCCGTGCCGCAAGGAGGAGTGCACGCGCCGCCTGCACCACCGCCGCCGCGTGGGCGAGCAATACCTCGCCCCGCGGCGTCACCAGCACGCGCCCGGGCAGCCGCTCGAAAACTGGCGTGCCGAGCAACCCTTCGAGCTTTCTCAGCTGGGCGGAGAGCGCAGGTTGAGAAACACCGCATTGCTCGGCCGCCCGCCCGAAATGGCGATGTTCAGCCACAGCCAGCAGGTATTCAAGGTCACGGAGGGAGAGACCAGCGAGTGACATGCGGCCTTCATAAGCAACGCCTATCGAGTTGAGAATACCATTATCTTTGCTCTTATCGCCTGAAGAGCCAACGCTTCGCCCCAGGCCGGCTCGATACCGGTTAAGCGAGGGAGAGGGATCATGGCAGACAGGCCCCACCAGCCTTTCCGCGCGCGGCGCTCGCGCGGCATGACACCTGCGGGGCGTGCGGCGCTGCGCCTCTTGGTGCAGATGATCGCCACACGCCGCGCCCGGGGCTGAACCAGCGGGCCTCAGCCGGGCGGGACACCGGCGCGGAATCGGAAACAGTCAGCCACTTCCCACCGAGGCCAGCTTGCCGCCCGCATGCCGCCGGAAACGTCCTGCACTGCCCTGGGCTAAGCATCTGGTTACCCGGGACCGCCTGATGAGTCCGGTGCAACCCGCCCTTTTGCCCCGCGCTCTGCCCGCACGATCTGGACGGACGGCGGGGTGCGGAAGGACATGACGGTAGCCAGGGCAGAAAGAAGAGGCGCGCTCTCCCGCGCGAGCCTGGGGGAAGCCCTCGGCTTTCTCTCCTCGGTGGTGCTGCCGCTCCTTGCCAAGGGTGTCATCCTCCGGCGCCCTTCCGTTGTGGGCATGGCGCAGCGGCTCGGCCTGGATCGCGGCGCGGTGCGGACCGTGCAGCGCCTGCGGGACCGCCACGGCCCCGGCCCGGTGCTGTTGCCCATTCCCTTCCATTCCTACGCGCTCATCCTCTCACCCGAGCATGTCTCCCGCGTGCTGGCGCGCTCCCCCGAGCCTTTCGCGACCGCGAGCGACGAGAAGCGTGCTGCGCTCGCACATTTCGAGCCGCATGGCGTACTCGTCTCCGACAGCGCGGCACGCGCGGCTCGTCGTCCCTACAACGAGGCGGTGCTGGATTTTCCCCGCCCACTTCATCGCTTTGCCGCGCGCTTTTACGAGGTGGTTCAGGAGGAAGCGGCGGAGCTGATCGCCGCTGCGGAGGCGAAAGGCGAGTTGGACTGGGGCCTCTACGCCCCCGCTTGGTGGCGCATGGCGCGTCGCGTCGTCTTTGGTGATGGGGCCCGTGAGGATCACGCGCTGACTGACACCATCGCGCGTCTGCGTGCCGATGCGAACTGGGCCTTCCTGCAGCCGCGCCGCCGGCAGTTGCGGGCGCGCTTCATGGAGCAGCTGAACGACCGGCTGCGTCAGGCCGAGCCGGGCAGCCTGGCCGCCATCATGGCATCCACCCCGTCCTCCAAGCTCACGGACCCCTCTGGGCAAGTGCCGCAGTGGCTTTTTGCTCTGGATGCCCCGGCCCGCGCGAGCTTCCGGACACTCGCCCTGTTGGGTACGCATCCGGCCCAGGGCGCGAAGGCAACCCAGGAAGCCGCGGCCGCTCAGGGCCCGTCCGAACTGCCGTTCCTGCGCGCTTGCCTGCTCGACACGCTGCGGCTCTGGCCCACCACGCCGGTCGTGCTGCGCCAGGCCACCAGCTCCGTCGAATGGGAGGGCGGTACCATCCGGAAGGGCACCGGCCTGATCATTTACGCGCCCTTCTTCCACCGCGACGCCACGCGCCTGCCGCAGGCGGACCGCTTCGCGCCCGAAACCTGGCTGGAGGGGCGGCCGGAGGAGCAGGGCATCGTTCCCTTCAGCGACGGGCCGGCGCAGTGCCCTGGGCGGAACCTGACGCTGATGCTGTCCAGCATGATGCTGGCCGCAATGCTGCGGAGGGGCTTCGCGCCGGCGGGACCAGCGCGGCTCGACCCCGCCCAGCCCCTGCCCGCAACGCTGAGCGCCTATGAACTCCGCTTCCGCCCGGTTTGAGGCGGTGCGGTCAGCGGTTCCGTGTCACCAGACGCCCTGGCTTTTCTCCCGTCGCGCCCTTCGCCACGGCATAGGTCGGCACGCCGTTGCACCAGACCTCCTCGATGCCCTCGGAAATCTGCTTCGGATTCTCGAAGGTCGCGCGGTCGCGAACCGTGTGCGGATCGAAGAGAACAATATCGGCATAGGCGCCCTCGCGCAGCACGCCACGATCGACCATGCCGAAGGTCTCGGCAGCCTTGCCGGTCATCTTGTGCACAGCCGTCTCCAGGCTGAACAGCTTCACATCGCGCACATAGTGGCCGAGCACGCGGGGGAAGGTGCCCCAGAGGCGCGGATGCGGGTGCTCGTCATGCGGGATGCCGTCCGAGCCGATGATGGACATGGGATGCGCCATGATACGGCGGACATCCTCCTCATCCATCTGGAAGCTGATCTGCCCGGCAGGCAGCAGGCGGGAGGCCGCGGTGTGGACATCCGTGTTCCAGCCCCGCGCGATCTCCTTCAGGTACTTGCCCGCCATCTCCGGATGCGGGACGGACCAGGTGATCATCACCTCCACATCCGGGTGCAGCTTGTCCGGCATCAGCACGGTGGAGCCGGCGGGATAGGGATAGACATCGAAGGACACATCCTGCGTGCGCGCGTATTCCGCGATCAGCGGGAGGGTCTGGGTCGAACGGCCATAATTCTGCGGCAGCGAGCATTTGTGGTGGCTGATATGCACGGCAACACCGGCGCGCTTGCCGATCCTCGCCGTCTCCTCGATCGAGGCAAGGATGCGATCCGCCTCATCGCGCATATGCGTGCAGTAGAGGCCGCCGAAGGGCCGGATGGCCTCGGCCACCGCGATCACCTCCTCCGTCGTCGCCTGGGCGTTGGGCGGGTAGTAGAGGCCGGTCGAGAAGCCGCTCGCCCCCTCCCCCATCGCCTGGCGCACGCGGTCATGCATGCGCGCGATCTCGGCATCCGTCGCGGGGCGGTACACGTCGCCCTTCATCGACTCCGCGCGGAGCGTCTGATGGCCGACGAAGGCGTAGGTATTGACCTCCGAACCTTTCGTCTTCAGCGCGTGCGCGTAGTCCCCGAAGCTGTCGAAGGTCCACCACGCCTCGTCGCCCAGCAGGTCCAGCGGCGGGATGGGGCGGGATCCCGTATTGCGGTAGGGCGAGAGGCTGACACCGCAATTGCCCACGACCACCGTGGTCACGCCCTGGCTCATCTTGCAGGTCATGCATTCCGGCCCGCAGAGCACGGCGCGGTCGTCATGGGTGTGGCTGTCGATGAAGCCGGGGGCCACGGCCTTGCCGGTCGCGATCACCTCCCGGTCCGCCGTCGCGCCACCCAGGTCGCCAACGCCCACGATCCGGTCGCCCCGCAGCCCCACATCGCCCACGCGACGCGGGGCACCGGTGCCGTCGAAGATGGTTGCGTCTCGGATGATCGTGTCGCAGCGCAGGGCCATGGTGCAGCCTTCCTGGGTAGGGGGGCATGATGGCCCCAGGACGCGTGCTGATCCAGGGTCCCCGTCTGGTCTTCTGCGGGTGCTGGATACACCGCTACTTCCGCTCAAGGCTCCCGGCCTGATGGACCCGGTCCAGCCACGCAACTGGCCAACGGACGGGCTGGCCGACCGGATCGGCCGCCTTCGCGGCCGGCTGGCGGATCTCAGCAAGGCCATGCCGCTGCGCGACCGGATCCGGCGTGGGCTCTTGCAGGGGCTGCTCTCTGCAGCCGGGGCCATCATCGCCTTCCTGCCCACCCAGATACTCGGCCTGCGGGAGGGATTCTGGGGCGCCATTACGGCCATCGCCGTGCTGCAGGGGGAGTTGGACGCCACGCGCAACCTGGCGCGGGACCAGATTACTGGCGCGACGATCGGCGGGCTGGTTGGGGTGGCGGTGATGCTGACAGCCGGCCAGCAACTGCCGAGCTACGCCCTGGCCGTGCTGCTCTCTGTCACGGCCTGCTGGGTGGTGAATGTGACAACGGCCAGCCGCCTCTCAGGGATCACGGCCACCATCATCCTGCTGGTGCCGCACACTGGCACGCCGCAGCACATGCTGGTGTCCCGTGTCGGCGAGGTAGCCTGGGGGGTAACGGTGGCCCTGACGCTGGTCTGGCTGCGGGCGCGCTATCTTCCGGCCGGCAGGAAAAATTGAGCTGCCTTCCGCCGGTCGAACCGGCGTGGCGGCCCCCCCGCCCCAACAGAGGCGGCGACCAGCCTTCCTTACCAGCCCCGTGCGGCCATGATTTCCTGTGACGACGGGTGCCACGAGAGACGCGCCATCCCTCGGTCAGTGCCCACAGCCGAACCAGGGTTTCGGACCATCCGTCGAGGCCGATGAGGCAGCGCCGGGCGCCCGTTCAAGATGGGGCAGCGCAGAGGCCACTTGCCGCAGATCGGCATGGCGACGTCAACCGGACGAGAGAAGCGCGATAATAATCGTAACACCCTCCAATCAAATCATTTCATAGTCGAAGGCCCCACCCGCCCAGCAGAAACAACAAACGAATCGGGAGGACAGTTCGATGGCAGATCAACCCGGCAACATGCCCGGCCGCGCATCTCCCCGCTCGATCGCGCTGGTCGGACCACAAGGGAGCGGGAAATCCACCCTGTTTGAGGCATTGCTCGCCTCTGCGGCCACCACTTCGAACCGCCGTGGCCCGGTACGGGGAACGGGTACCGAACTGCGGCTCGCGCACCGGTCCATGCCGGATACGACCTGGACGCTTCTCGATTGCCCGGGCTCGGTCGAGTTCTCCTACGACGTTGAATGCGCCCTCGCCGCCGTCGATCTCGCCGTGGTCGTCTGCGACGCCGCTCCGGCACGCAGCGCGAATCTCGCCCCGCTGTTCCGGCGCATCGAGGAAACAGGCACGCCGGCGCTCGTCTTCATCAACAAGATCGACACACTGCTTGGCACGGTCCGCGAATGCCTCGCCACCCTGCAGGCGCAAACACGGCGCAAGCTGGTTCTCCGTCAGGTGCCGATCCGCGAGGGCGAGAGAGTAACCGGCTACGTCGATCTTGTGAGTGAGCGCGCCTATCGCTACCGCCGAGGCGCGCCGTCAGAGCGCATCGATGTGCCCGATTTCATGCAGGCCCGGAAAAGCGAGGCACGCGGCGAGCTGCTCGAAACGCTGGCCGATCACGATGACACGCTGCTCGAGAAGGTGCTGGAGGATCTGACACCCGAGCAGGCCGAGATCTACAGGCCGCTCCACCACGGCGAGGGAAGCGGCACCGTGGCCAGCGTGCTGCTCGGCGCAGCGGAGCATGGCAATGGCATCCAGCGTCTCTGGAAGGCACTCCGCCATGATGTTCCCTCGGCCGCGGAGACCGCGGAACGGCGCGGCGTCCCTGCGGTCGGGGCACCACTTGCCCAGGTGTTCCGGACGGTGCAGGCAGGCCATGCCGGGCGTCTCTCTCTCGTGCGGCTCTGGCGGGGCAGGTTGGAGGATGGAGCGGCGCTGGATGGGCAGCGCGTCGGCGGCATCTACCGCTTCCCGAGTGGCGAGACGGAGAAGGTGCGGCAGGCCGAGGCTGGCGATATCGTCGCCCTCGGGCGGCTGGAGGGCCTCCGTACCGGGGCTACCCTCGGCGGCGCCCCTCTTCCTTTTCCAGAGCCGCCTCCGCCGGTTTTCGCCCTGAGTATCACTCCTGAGGAGCGCAACGACGAGGTGCGTCTCTCCACGGGCCTGCAGCGCCTGATCGAGGAAGACCCGGCACTGAAGGTAACTCAGGATGAGGGAAGCGGCACGACCATTCTCGCCGGCCAGGGCGAGATCCACCTACGCGCCGCGCTGGACCGCCTGACAGCATCGACAGGGATCAAGCTGCGGACGGCACGCCCGCCGGTCGTGCTGCGGGAGACGATCCGCCATGCCGTCGTCCAGCACGCACGGCTGAAACGGCAGACAGGCGGGCATGGCCAATTCGCGGATGTGAAGCTGCAGATCGCACCTCGGCCCCGCGGGGCGGGCTTTCACTTCGACGATAAGGTCGTGGGCGGCGCGGTCCCGAAGCGCTTCATTCCAGCCGTGGCACAGGCATCCGAGGAGGCCACGCGAAAGGGTCCCCTGGGTCAGCCCGTCGTGGATATCGCAGTCACCCTGCTGGATGGCGGGTTCCATACGGTCGATAGCAGCGACATGGCCTTTGCCACGGCCACCCGTATGGCCATGCAGGAGGGTCTGGCTAAGGCCAATCCGTTTCTTCTGGAGCCCATTGAGGAGGTTGTCGTTACGGCGCCCGCCGACTTCACCTCTGCGATCCAGCGATTGCTGACGGGACGGCGAGGGCAGATCCTCGGCTACTCCGCGAAGGAAGGCTGGGCAGGCTGGGACGAGGTGCGGGCGCTGGTTCCCTCCCCCGAACTCGGCGATCTGATCATCGATCTGCGGTCCCAAACCCAGGGCCTGGGGAGCTACGTGCACCGCTTCGATCACCTGGCGGAAGTGCGAGCGCGCTAGGGTAGCCTACACGCCTGGAGCACCGCCCCTCTTCCGGAAAGCGGTGCGGCGCCGCGATTCAGCCTGCGCTGATGCGCCTTATTCTGAAAAGAAGTCCGGCATCGCCCGTGGCTTCGGCTCAGCGGGCCGCATCGCCTTCTGCACCACCGCTTCCAGCACTTCCAGGAAGCGCGACCGGTTCTGGCCGCTGAAGGCGGCGTGGCGGGTTTCCTGCCCCATTTCCCGCAGGTGTCGCGAGATCTCCCGCCCGGCCAGGGCGGAGCCGATATTCTCCGCGTCCCAGATCCGGCCGGAGGGCGCCACGGCATGGCCGCCTGCGGCCAGGCAGCGCGAGGCAAGCGGGATGTCGGCGGTGACGCAGATATCGCGGGGCTGGACGGCCTCGGCAATCCAGTCATCCGCAGCGTCCGGTCCTTCCGCCACGACCACGCGGCGGATGCCGTCCGGAAGGCGCATGCCACGCGAGCCATTCGAGACGACCGTGACAGGCAGCCCGTGCCGTGCGGCGACACGGAACACCTCGTCGCGGACGGGGCAGGCATCGCCGTCCACGTAGATATGGGGCGCGCTCAGACGAGGCCGTCCGCGATGTCGCGTGCGACCAGGGCCGGATCACGCTCGTCCGGAGGGCCCATGCCACCGCCGCCAGGCAGCAGCAGGCGCAGGCGCTTACCCTTCGGTATCACCTGATAGCCCTTGGTGCGGATCAGCGTGCCGTCTGTAAAGCCGACCCAGCCCGGAGCGCCGTTGCCACC
This sequence comes from Roseomonas chloroacetimidivorans, assembly GCF_049629625.1. Classification (NCBI taxonomy): domain Bacteria; kingdom Pseudomonadati; phylum Pseudomonadota; class Alphaproteobacteria; order Acetobacterales; family Roseomonadaceae; genus Roseomonas; species Roseomonas chloroacetimidivorans. Next base: position 60,344 of record NZ_JBNBZS010000007.1, read on the forward strand.
GCCATCGCGTCCCTTGGGCGGGTTCGCCACCCGGTCGAAAATGGCGTTCACGGCGAACTCCGCGTCGTTCTTGGCACCGATCTCCATCACTTGGCCCAGACCGCCGCGCGTGCGCCCGGGACCGCCGGAGCCCGGACGGAGCTCCTTCTTCCAGAAGATCACGGGCGCGACGTTTTCGGTTGCCTCCACCGGCATGGTGCGCACGCCCGAGGGGAAGGCGGTGCCGTCCAGCCCGTCCTGGGTGGGCCGGGCGCCGGTGCCGCCGGAGTTGAAGGTGATGACCTCGAAATCCGGCAGCTCAGCCTGGGCGCCGCTCACCTGCCCACCCCCGCGGAGCGGCGGATTCCAGAGGCAGGAGGAGCCCTCGGCGGTTACGCGGTCCGGCACGGCCTGATGCAGGCAGCCCATCATCAGATCGGGCAGGAGCTGGCCGACAACATGCCGCACCGCCACCGGATAGGGCCGCGGCGCGTTCAGGATGCAGCCCTCCGGGATATCCATGCGGAAAGGCAGCAGCGAGGCCCAGTTATTCGGCACTTCTGGCGCCACGACGCATTTGATGCCGAAGCAGGCATAGGCGCGGGTATAAGCTGCCGGCACGTTAATACCGCGACCCGAAAGACCCGAGGTGCCTGCGTAGTCCACGGCGATGTGGTCCTCGGCCACCGTCATCCGCGCCTTGAGCGTGACCGGCGCCTCATAGCCGTCCGAGTTGATCTGCGCGGCATATTCGCCCCGCGGCAGCTTCGCGATTTCGGCCAGCGTCGCGCGGCGGGAGGCATCGAAGATCGATTCCGCGAGATCATCGAGCGAGTCCATCGCGAACTCGTCCATCATCTCCACCAGCCGCCGCGCGCCCGCATCGTTGCAGGCGCAGAGCGAGTAGACATCGCCCTCCAACTCCGCCGGCGTGCGCGTGCCGGCCCGCAGGATGTCGAAGAACGTCTCGTTCGCGCGCCCCTGGTCGAAGCACTTGACGATAGGGATGTAGAGGCCTTCCTCGAAGACCGAGCGCCCTTCCGGCCCCATCCCCAACCCGCCCACATCGATGACATGTGCGGTGTTGGCGAAGAGTCCGACGATCTGGCCGTTCCGGAAGGCGGGCGTGACGACCGTCAGGTCATGCAGATGGCCGGTGCCAAGCCAAGGGTCGTTGGTGATGTAGTGGTCACCGGCCTTCATGGTGTGGGCCGGAAACTTCGCGAGGAAGTGGCCAACGGATTCCATCATGGAGTTCACATGGCCCGGTGTGCCCGTCACGGCCTGGGCCAGCATGCGGCCCTTCAGGTCGAAGATGCCGGCCGAAAGATCGCCCGCCTCACGCACCGTGGTGCTAAAGGCGGTGCGGATCATGATCTGGGCCTGCTCCTCCACGACGGCGATCAGGCGGTTCCATTGAATCTGCCGCTGAATAGCGGCGAGAGCGTCACTCATCGCGTCAGCTCCAGATATCCGAGGCCGTCCATCCGGCAGGTCCAGCCCGGTCCGACCAGCGTGCTCGTCTCCGCCTCGGCCACGATGCAAGGACCGGCCACCTCCGCGCCCGGCGCGAAGCCGTCGCGGTCATAGACCGGCCAGTCCGACACCTCGCCCTTCGCGGTGTCCCGCACCGCCTGGTGCCGGATCGGCATGGGCGCGGGCGCTTCCGCCGCCTCTGCCACGGGCGGCGGCGTCTCTACTTCCGTCACCACTGTTACGGCGAAGGAGAGGATCTCCACATCGCTGCCCGGCACCGGACGATCGTAGAAGCTGGCATATTCGCGGTCATAGGCGGCACGAACCGCCTCGACATCCGCGGCCTCCATCGCCTTCACGGGCAGTTCGACCGCGATCTCGTGGCCCTGGCCGACATAGCGCATATAAGCAATGCGGCGCTCGACCAGCGCGGCCCCGAAGGCACCCTCCGCCACCACGCGCCGTGCCTCGGCCGACATCTCGTCCAACAGCCCGTTTACCGCGGCCACGTCGAAGCTGCGGAAACGCTGATAGAGGCTGCGCACCACCTCATAGCCCACCGGCGCGCGCAGGAAGCCAATGGCCGATCCCACGCCCGCGCCGGATGGCACCAGAAGCCGCGTCACGCCGATCTTCTCCGCCACGCGGTAGCCATGCACCGGCCCGCCGCCACCGAAGGCGATCACGGCACGGCCGTCATAGCCCTTGCCGCTCTCGATGGCGTGGACGCGCGCGGCATTGGCCATGTTCTCGTCCACCACCTCCACCACGCCCAGCGCCGACATTTCTGGCGCCAACCCGAGCGCGCCGAGCGCGGAGTTCATCGCAGCCTTGGAGGCTTCCGGATGCAGCGAGAGATTGCCGCCCGCGAAGCTGGCTGGGTCGTAGCGGCCCAGCAGCAAATTCGCGTCGGTCACGGCCGGCTTCGTGCCGCCGCGCCCGTAGCAGGCCGGCCCCGGATCGGCGCCCGCGCTTTCCGGCCCCACCTGAATGCGTCCCAGCGCGTCGACGGAGGCGATGGAGCCACCCCCGGCCCCGATCTCCACCATCTCGATAACGGGAATCCGCAGCGGCAGGCCTGATCCCTTCTTGAACCGGCCGATCCGCGCCACCTCAAAGGTGCGGGCAGTCTGCGGCGCGTAGTCGTCGATCAGGCAGACCTTCGCCGTGGTGCCCCCCATGTCGAAGGACAGCACGCGGTCCCAGCCCTTCTGCCGAGCCACGAAGGCGGAAAAGATCGCGCCACCTGCCGGTCCGCTCTCCACCAGCCGGATCGGGAAGCGCGCCGCCGTCTCCAGCGTCGTCAGGCCGCCGCCGGAGAGCATGAGGAAGAGCGGACAGGCGAAGCCGGCCTCCGCCATCCCGGTCTTCAGGCGATGCAGGTAGCTCGCCATCAGCGGCTGCACATAGGCATTCGCGGCGGTGGTGGAGAAACGCTCCCACTCCCGCATCTCCGGGCTCACCTCGGAGGAGAGGGAGATGGGCAATTCCGGCCACAGATCCCGCACGATCGCCGCCGCGCGCCGCTCATGGGCCGGGTTCACGAAGGCGTGGAGGAAGCCGATCGCGAGGCTCTCGATCGCCTCCCCCCGCATGAAGGCCACCGCCTCACGCACCGCGCCCTCGTCGAGTGGCAGCAGGACCTTGCCCTCATTGTCCAGCCGCTCCGGCACGGGCAGGCGCCAGCGGCGTGGCACCAGGGGCTGCGGCAGGGTGATGTTCAGGTCGTACTGGTCGTAGCGGCTCTCATTGCCCAGGGCGAGGACGTCGCGGAAGCCCTCGGTGGTCAGCAGCGCCGTTTTCGCGCCCTTACGCTCGATGACGGCGTTGGTCGCCAGCGTCGTGCCATGGATGAAGATAGCGATGTCCGCCGGTCCCATCCCGGCCTTGGCGAGCACCGTGCGGATGCCCTCCAGCACGCCCTTCTCAGGGGCTGCCGGGGTGGTGAGCACCTTGGCCGTCCAGCGGCGGACCCCGCCGCCCTCGTCGGCCTGCTCCAGAGCCAGGTCCGTGAAAGTGCCGCCGATATCCGCCGCCAGCCGAGCGCTCACCCCCCCCATGCCTCAGAAGCCCCGCACCACGCCGCCATCCACACGCAGGATGGAGCCGGTGATGTAGGACGCCCCTTCGGATGCCAGGAAGGCCGCCGACTTCCCGAACTCCTCCGGCGTGCCGTAGCGGCGGATGGGGATGGTCTTCTCGCGCTCCTCGATTACCTGCTCCGGCGTCTTGCCCTGCTTGGAGCCCGCCGCCTGGGCCAGCTCATAGGTACGGTCCGTGCGGATCGCGCCCGGGGCAATGATGTTCACCGTCACGCCATCCGGTCCCACCTCATCCGACAGGGTCTTGGCCCAGCCGACGATATTCGCTCGGAGCACGTTGGAGAGCGCCAGGTTCGGCAGCGGCTGCACCATGCCGGAGCTGCCCACCGCGATGATGCGCCCGAACTTCTGGGCCCGCATGGCCGGCAGCAGCTTGTTCGCGACCCGGATGGGCGAGAGCACGATGCGCCGGAACCAGGTTTCCAGCGCCTCCTCCGTCAGGTCGGAAGCCGAGCCGGCGGGCGGGCCGCCATGGTTCAGCACCAGGATGTCCACCCCGCCCAGGGCCTTCACCGCGCCGTCCGCCAGCGCGTCCATATCGGCCCCATTGGCCACGTCGGCCGAGAAGGCATGCGCGGCCGGGGCACCCAGCTTCTTCAGCGCCTCACAGACCGGGGCCAGCCGAGCGGCCTCGCGGCCCGAGATGGCCAGGGCGACACCCTCGGCCGCCAGGGCCTCGGCGATGGCCCGGCCCAGACCCTTGGACGCGCCCATGACGAGCGCACGACGCCCCTTCAGACCGAGATCCATCGAAAACCTCCCTCGAATCAATAAGGGCCGGACCCTGGACCGGCCCTCCCGCCCTGGCAAGACGGGCGCGCATGATCCTCGCAAGATCGGTGCCCCGGGCAGCTTCTCCCCGGCCCCGGCGCCCACGGGTTTGGCAAGCCTGCTCTGTCCAGGCATCCTAGCTCCATGGCACGCCCGATCCTGCTTCAGACCCGCACCCTTCCCGACGCGGTGGAAGCCCGCGCTGCGCGCGATTATGCGATCCGCCGGCCGGACGGCCCCGACCGCACCCTCGATCCCGGCGCCCTGCTGCAGGCCGCGCAGGGCTGCGACGGCATCCTCTGTGCCGCCGGCGACGCGCTGGATGCCGCCACAATCGGCGCCCTGCCGGACAGCGTGCGCGTCATCGCCACCTTCAGCGTCGGCACCGATCATATCGCGTTGGACGCCGCGAAGGCGCGTGGCATCGCGGTTACCAACACCCCGGATGTGCTGAGCGTGGCGACAGCCGAGATCGCCATGCTGCTCATCCTCATGTGCGCCCGCCGTGCCAGCGAGGCGGAGCAGATGCTGCGCGCCCGCGAATGGACGGGCTGGGCGCCCACCCAACTCATGGGCGTGACGCTGGAGGGCAAGCGCCTGGGCATCCTTGGCATGGGCCGGATCGGGCGGGAGCTGGCGCGAATGGCCCGCGGCTTCGGCATGCAGATCCATTACCGCAACCGCACCCGGCTTCCCCCGCAGGAGGAAGAGGGCGCCATTTTCCACGGGGATGACGCCGCTTTCCTCGCAGCCTGCGACGTGCTGTCGATGCACATTCCCGGCGGCGCGGCGACGAAGAACTGGCTGGACGCTACCCGCCTGGCGATGCTGCCGCCTGGCGCCATCGTGGTGAACACCGGCCGGGGCACCACCGTGGATGACGCCGCCCTTTGCGAGGCTCTGCGCAGTGGCCGGCTCCGCGCCGCCGGGCTCGACGTTTTCACCGGCGAACCCGCTATTTTCGAGGGCTACTACTCCGCCCCCAACGTCACCCTCCTACCGCATCTCGGCAGCGCCACCATCGAGACGCGCGACGCCATGGGCTTCCGCTGCCTCGACAATCTGGACGCCGTGCTGATTCACGGCACCGAGCCGCCTCACCGCGTCGCCTGAGGAACACCCATGCTCTTCGACTTCGAGGCCCTTCAGAAGAAGGACCGGTACAAGCTCGTTGTCTCCACCATCGTGCCACGGCCGATCGCCTGGATGGTCACGCAGGACGCGCAGGGCCGGGTCAACGCCGCGCCCTTTTCCTTCTTCAATGTTTTCAGCAACGACCCGGTGGTGGTCGGGATCGGCGTTGGTGCCCGTGGGATGGGCGGCGAGGAGACGGTGGACTTCAAGGACACCATGGCCAACATCAAGGCCACTGGCGAGTTCACGGTTTGCATGGTGAGCGAGGAAACGGCGGAGGCCATGAACATCACCGGCGCCGACTATCCGCCGGGTGTGGACGAATTGCAGATGGCCGGGCTGACTACCGCCCCTGGCGCGAAGATCGGCGTGCCGCGGATCGTGGAGAGCCCCGTCGCGCTTGAGTGCCGCCTTTGGCAGGCCGTTCCCATCGGCACCCACCACCTGGTGCTGGGCGAGGTCCTGGCTGTCCATGTTCGGGACGACTGCATGCTGGATACCTCGCGCCTCTATGTGGACACGCCGAAGCTCAACCTGGTCGGACGCATGCATGGCGGTGGCTGGTATGCCCGGACGACCGACCGCTTCGACATGCCGCGCGTGACGCCCGAGCAGGTGGAGGCGCGCCGCAAGGCCTGAGGCTTCTCCGGCGCTGGCCGCGCCAGGGCCTGCGTGTTAAATTTGTTCTCATGCGGATCTATCTGGCCGGACCGGAAGTCTTTCTGCCGGACGCGTCGGCGCTTGGGGACGCCAAGCGCGCGCTGTGCTCGCGGTATGGCGCGACCGGCGTTTTCCCGCTCGATGCCGTGCATTGCCCGGCGGCCGACGCAGCCGCCGAGGACTGGCTGGCGATCTATCTGCGCAACGAAGCGCATATCCGCGGCGCGGATGCGCTGATCGCGAATCTCACCCCCTTCCGCGGCCCTTCGGCCGATGCGGGCACGGTCTATGAGCTCGGCTTCATGCGGGCGCTCGGCCGCCCTATCGCCGCCTATGCCAACACGGCCGCCCCCTTCACCGACCGCACCCTTGCCTTTCTGGGCGATGCCGCGCGCCGGCGGCCAGATGGGGCCTGGGAGGATGCGGAGGGTCTTCACCTCGAATCCTTCGGCCTGCACGACAATCTCATGATCGATGGCGGCCTCCGGGCCGCCGGCGGCGTGTTGGTGACGCGCGACGTGCCCCCGACGGAACGCTGGCGTGACCTGACCGCCTTCGAGGCCGCGCTGCGCGTCCTCATGGAATCACGCTGAGGGTGGCTTGCCGGACCGCCGCTGGCCCCCTATACCCCGCCGCCGTTGGACAGGTGGCCGAGCGGTCGAAGGCGCGCGCCTGGAAAGTGCGTATAGGTCAAAAGCCTATCGTGGGTTCGAATCCCACCCTGTCCGCCATCTTCGCCGAGTATCGGCCTGAGCTTCTCTGGCCTTTCGCCCCCACCTTCTGTTGAAGAGGGGCTTGGTCTACTAAGCCGCCAGTTCCAGACCTGCTTAGGCGCCGCAAGGTCGCGTTGATCTGGAGTTCGATCGGGGTGGCCGCGTTCGGTGCGCCGGCCCGGCTTCGAAAGGCTTCCGCCGAAAACGGCGTACTGCCGAGCAGCGTTGCAATCGCTGCCGCGAACTCGGCATCCGTGCTCCGGTCTCACCCTGCGCGATGACAGCCGCGACATCACTCCAGCCGCTGGTTCCTGCTGCAAGGCTGCTACTGGTTAAGGGGCAGCCCGCGCAGGAATTCGGAATGGAGCTCCTTACACAGTCCGCTTTCTGTTGATCGCTCGACCACCCAACAGATCCTCATCCCACATCTTCTTCTCACGAGCCCCAGTAAAACTCTTCTCTATTCAATGACAGAATGGTGCGTGTTCGTACAGATTGATAGTCCCGGAACGGCCAGCTCCGCAAAATAAACGGTTCCTCGAGGAATTCATCTGGCGTTTCCCGACACGCTATTCACCGCCCGGACATTTCCGACAAAACCCGACAATGTCGGCCATCCTCGGTCACAACAACCGACACGTGCAGGGCTTCTCTCATCACAGCCACGTGTTGAATTCTACGTGCACCTTAAACGCACGGGCGCCGAACGAACTGCCGAGATCGGCAACACGCAGCAGGACCACAGCGCCCGGCCAGCACACGACGTGACGGGTCAAAACCCGTGACGAATAACAGAGGAAGGTACAATTTATGTCGGCCATCATCTTATCCTCACGGGTCACCCGGATCAGTCTGGCTGTCGCCCTTTGCGCATCCGTCGCGGCGTGCGGAAAGACCAAGTATGTCGAAAGCATCGTTGACCCCGGCACCGCAGTGGCCGGATCGGGCAGCGGCGGGAATGGCGACGGCTCTGGCACGAACACTGGTGACGGCTCTGGCACCAACACCGCCGGCGGCTCCGGTAGCTCGGGCGGCGCCGGCGGGAATGGTGCGGGGGGCACGGGTGGCACTGGCGGAAGTGGCACCGGTGGCACTGGCGGTACCGGCGGAACTGGTGTCGCTGGCGACGGTGGGAATGGCGGCACCGGAGGAACTGGCGGCACGGGTGGAACTGGCGGAAACGGTGGTCTGGCCGGCGGCGGTGGCACGGGCGGTGCCGGCGGCACGGGTGGAACTGGCGGCACGGGCGGTACCGGTGGCGCGGGCGGAGCTGGTGGGGCCGGCGGTCCTGGCGGCAGTGCCAGCAGCAGCGTTGGCGACCTCCTGGGCACCGTCGGCACCGCCACCTCGGTGAATGTGGGAAGCACCAGCGTGGTGCCGGGCTCCACGACGGGCACCCCGTCGCTGGTAGGTATCAATGCTGCATCACCGAACAATCCGACCACGACGAACCCTGTCGCTGTCTCTCTTGTCTCCGGCACGCCGACCACCGCGACGACGAACACTCCGAGCCTGCTCGGCAGCTCTCTGGGCAACCTGGCCTCGCTCAACCTTGGCGGGCTGCAGGTTCTCGGCACCTCGACCGGTCAGACACCCTTGATCAACGCGAACGTGCTCGCCCCCACCGCCGCCGCCAACGCCCCGGTCACCGCCAACGTGCTCTCCGGTAGCTCGACGGGCCTGGCCAATCTGGGTGGCCTGACTGGCGGACTGCTCGGCGGCGCGGCTGGCGGGGGCGGCGCCGCGGGCGGCGGGGTACTGGCCACCGTCACGAACACGGTCTCCGCCGTCCCAGCTGTCGGGCCGATCGTGTCCGGCGTGACTGCCCCGCTGGCAGGTGGGACGGGTACGACGCCGGTGGCTGGCCTGACCGGTGTTGTGCAACCAGTGCTGGCCACTGTGGGCAATGTCGTTGGCGGTGTGACCGGGGCCACGGCTCCCGCCACAGCCCCGGCCGCGGGCACTGGAACGAGCACCGGCACAACAGCGGGGCTGGGCAATCTGGTTGGAAACACCCTGGGTGGCGTGACCGGCGCCGTTGGTGGCCTTCTCCGCCGTTAAGCCTGAAGGGACCGGTAGCAGGTTACCGCTCCGCGCGGGTCTGCTACTTTTGCGGGAAGAGGTGGGGGCCTCTTCCCGCTTTTTTTGGCTCCTGCACCGCATCAGTGCTATTGCGATCGCGGTGCTGTGAAGATCTGAGAGTGCCAAGGAATGCCGGTTAGGACCAATTTCGACAACACTGGACAGCCGGCAGTTCATCGGACGGCTCACCGGGCCATTTTTCAGGGCCCGTTGATCCATCTGGCTGAAGCGCGCAGCCATCATCACAGCCTTCTTTCCTCCTTTGCCATGATCGGCGCGCTGGCGAGCATCGGGGCCCTGCCCGTCTCCTTTCACGCGAGTCCCGCTGCAGCGCAGATGGCCGGTTCGGTTTCCGTGGCGCAGGCCACCCCGGCTGGCTCCCCTGCTCTTGGTCCGCGCATCATTGACTCCGGCCGTCCGGACGTCCGGCCGGCGGTTCCACAGGCGGCGCCAGCCGTCCCCCCGGCCCCGGTCCAGGTAGAGGGCGCGAGCCGCCCCGATGTGACCATCACTGATATCGTGCTGCTCGGGAGTACCTCCGTCCCCGTGCCGGACTTGGTGTCCAGTGTGCGGCCTTTCGCCGGGCGTCCACTCACGGCTGACATCCTTCGCGCGATCGCGGCAGCAATCGGCGATGTTTATAAGGCCAAGGGCTTTGCCCTCTACGGCGTGCAACTACCGCAGCAGGATTTCGCAGGCGGCGTCGTCCGCCTGACTGTTGTCGAGGGGCATATTGAAGAAGTCCGGATTACCGGCGATCTCGAGGGCGCCGACACCTCGCTGATTCGTGCCCATGCTGACCGGGTCCGGGCGGAGCACCCGCTACGCCAGGCCACGCTGGAGCGTGCATTGCTCCTGATGAACGACATCCCCGGCCGGAAGGTGGAGGCTAATCTCGAACCGATCGAAGGCCGGGCAGATGCAGTGCGGCTGGTACTTTCAGTGAAGCGCACCGACGTCCGCTTCGGCTATAGCCTGGACAATCTCGGCGTGCACGAACTTGGCCGAGTGCAGGGCAATCTGACCGCCACGGTCAACGGCTTGCTGCAGGAGGGCGACAGCACGCGGCTGCAATATGCCTTCCCGACCGACTTCCACCGTTTCACCTATTTGGCCGGCAGCCATACCCAGCCTATCGGCACGAATGGTACCACCATCACCGGTTCAGTCGGCTGGCTCCGCACCCGCCCCGATGACCGCTCGCGGCTTGATGGCGAGGCAATCACCGGGTCGGTTCAGATCAGCCACCCACTGATTCGCTCCGCCTCGGAGACACTGCAGCTCTTCGGCCGTTTTGATACCTTCGACTCCGATACGGCCTTGCTCGCCTCCCAGGTGTCGGACGAGGCGACGCGCGTGCTTCGCGCGGGAACCTCCTACAGCTACACGGATAATGAGCGGAAAGCGGGTTTGGGGCTCTATTTCATCGCGAGCCAGGGCCTGGACGTCCTGGGCGCCCGACAGGGAATCGTCATACCTGGAGACCCGGACCGGAACCTGTTCTACGGAGAGCCGGATTTCACCAAGTTTAGTCTGCTCGGCGTCGGCGTGCTGCCCATCCTGGACGAGAAGCTTATTCTGCGGCTGCGCACCACGCTGCAATACAGTGGCCGGCGCCTGCCTGCTTCCGAACTGTTCACCTATGGCGGAGTCGATTTCGGGCATGGATTCTCGCCCGGCGCACTGACCGGCGACCGCGCTATGGCGGGCTCCCTAACCGTTGCCTTCCCGCTACGCACGGTATTGCAGGGGGCCTTGGGGGAGCGCTTCGACAAGACAGAGCTCTACGGCTTTGTTGATGGAACCCGTGTTGAAAATCTCTACACCGCACGGCTGATCATCGGCCGCAATGACCGCGCGGCCTCCGCAGGCGTGGGCGTGTCCATTCCTGTTCCCTTCGTGGACGATACAACAGCATCCTTCGAAGCAGCGAAGCCAATCGTCATCCCGCGCTTCGGCTTGCAGGAGGACTCCTGGCGTTTTGTCTTCTCCATCCGCCGCGACATATGAGGCTGCACCGGTGTTGTAGCGGCGGCGCAGGAGCGGGAAGTATTCCGTCATAGGCGATTGTGGTGAGGATCAAGGCCCTGAACTTGGCGATACCCTGGTCCGCTAGGCGCGAATCCACGAGCGCCGAGCGCAGGATTCATCCTGCAAGCGCGCCTTTCCGGTCCCTTCCCTCCGGTATCGGTCGCATCGCATGCTTGCTGGGCTTGGCCGCACTAACGGCGAGCGCTGGTGAATGGGCCTCAAGCTTCGCAACCTCCCACCTCGCTCAGGCCGTTGAGCTTCGCGCGGAGTTGGAGGCGACCCAACTCGCCCGACGAATAGAGGCCGCGCAGGCTGACATCTCGGCACTGGCCGAAGCCGCGGCCGCCGCCCAGGCCCGCCAGCCCGGCGATGCACGTGCGGCCAGCGTCGCCTTTGACGAGGCCTATGCCGCCCGCGCGCCACAGGTGGAGGCGGCCCTCCTTGTCCTCGGCGGCAGGGTGCGGAGTACGCGCGGAAGCACCACTCCGGCGCTGTCCGGCATCGCCGAGTTAGCGCCGGGCCTGTCGCGGCGTGACGGGCACATTGCGCTGGTCCAGCGGGCCGGTGCCGCGCTGGTGGTTGGCGTGCTGGGCGCCTCAGCCCTCCTTCCGCCTCAGGAGGCGGTCCGGCTGGGGCTACTGGCTGCCGCAGATCCCACACGGCCACTAGCCGGCGCTTCCCTCCCGGGCGATGCCCAGCTCCTGCTGCCACGCTTGAGCTTGGCCGTGACCTATGCTCCCTCCGAGATGTCGGCCCGGGCCATCAGACAGGCACACTGGACCCCGCGTTTCCTCTCGATCGGACTGGCGGCTTCCCTCGTACTGCTGGCCATCTGGACCGCCCTCGCCGCCCGGCGCGCCAAGCAGCACCTGTGGAACGTCGAGGCCGAGTTCACTCGAACAACGTCCCAGGTGCAGCGAGATGTCGGGCGGCTTATCAGCGGCCTGCCCGCAACGGCCTACCGGGGCGAGCTCTTCCCGGACGGCAGTCTCCTGCTCTCCTACATGAGTGCGAATGTGGAACGCCTGACCGGCTTCACCTGGCACGAGCTGGCGGTGGTGGGTGCCTGGCAGCGCCAAGTGCCGGAGCATGAGCGAGCTGGGATCGCCCGCTTCCGCCAACAGTTGCTGGCGGAAGGCGAAGCCGTCGCCGAGTACCGTTTCGACCGCAAGGACGGCACGCATGTATGGCTTCGTGACCGCGCGCGGGTCTCCGGACGTGCGGATACCGGCTTCGCCGAAGTGACCGGCTTCCTGACGGACATCTCCGAGGAGCGCTCAATGGCAGAGCAGGCCATCGCCGCCGGTAAGCTCGCCACCCTCGGGGAGATGGCCTCCGGCCTCGCACATGAGATGTCGCAGCCACTCGCCACGATCATCCTCGCGGCGGAGGGCGCTGAGGTCGCGATTGAGACCGGCGCGGAGTCGAGCGAAGTCATGGCCCGCCTGGAGCGTATCCGGCGGCAGGCCGAACGGGCGCGCTCCATCGTGCAGCATCTCCGCGTTTTCAGCCGCAGCAACAGTGGTGAGGTGGAGCCCGTATCCCTTCAGGCGGCGCTGGACGGCGCGATGATCCTGGCGGAGGCGCCGCTACGCATGGCCGGCGTGCAATTGAAGGTTGATCTACCGCCGGAGCTGCCACTCGTGCGCGGGCAGAAGGTGCTGATCGAGCAGGTGCTGCTCAATCTCATCATGAATGCGCGCGATGCCATGCTACGCCAGCCGGAGGCCCAACGTCGCCTGCATATCGAGGGCGCGGCGGGCCCGAGCCCGGATCTGGTGGTGCTGCGTGTACGCGATTGGGGCCATGGCTTCGCACCAGGCGTGCTTGAACGCATCTTCGAGCCATTCTTCACAACCCGGCCCGCGGGACAGGGCACAGGTCTTGGCCTGTCGATCTGCCACGGGATCATGCGTTCCATCGGCGGCTGGATCACGGCCCACAATGCGGAACCCGGCGCTGAACTCACGCTGCACTTCCAGGCCGCAAAGCTCGAGTCGCAGGTGCAACACAAGGACCAGTAGAATATGACGCGTTATATGGCTGACCGAACGTCCTCTGCGCATCCTCTGCCACCGAAGATGACCGATGCAACCTCGCTCTGTGTCCTCGTCGTCGACGATGATGCTCCGCTCGCCCACGAGGTCGCCGCTACACTAGGGCGCTATGGCTTTCGCCCGGTGATCGCGACGAACTGGGACAGCGCCGTCGAGCAGATCCGAACGTCATCACCGGACGTGATTCTGCTCGACCAGCACCTTGGTCCGGTGGACGCCCTCACCCGGCTAGGCGAGTTGCGCGCCGAGACCAGTGTTCCGATCCTGATCGTGACCGGCAATGGCGAAGCGATGGACCGTGTGCTGGGTCTGGAAACCGGGGCAGACGACTTTGTGGTAAAACCGGTTTCGGGCCGGGAGCTGGTTGCGCGAATCCGCGCAATTATGCGCCGCACGGCTGCACCTGCTCCTGCGCCGAAGCAGGGCGGCTGGAAGTTCAGCGAGCAGAGCATGTCGCTGACCCGCCCTGACGGGCGTCGCGTTCCCCTGACCAGCGCCGAGTTCATGCTCTTTGCGGCCCTCGCCGCGTCCCCTGCTCAGCCGGTATCGCGCGATGCTCTGTCACGCGCTGCCTTCGGCCGGGACTGGCGTTTCGGTGACCGCTCCGTTGACAATGCCGTCCTTGCAATTCGGCGAAAGCTGGGCCACCCCGATCCGGAAGCGATTCTGCGGACGGTCCGCAATGTCGGCTATGTGTTTGTCGGGTTTCCGCAGGACACCAAGCCCGCAGAGGACGACGCGAGCTGACCAGACCCGAGTCACTGGGTCCTAACGAGCACAAATTTCTTATTACCGTTTTGCAATGCTCAGCCATCGCGAAAATGTGTTGATGCTCTCGGTTTGGAGCAGTACCGTCCTCGACCAGGAGTTGCGGATCGCCAAGCGTCATGCACGTTAGCGTATCCACCAGGGAGACCTCCACACAGCGACAGACGCGTGATCATAATATTGTTTTTACGCAGAATATCGGCGCCGTATCTGACGTTTGGAAGATTTAGGTGGCCTGTCCTCTCTTTTACGCTCGGCTTGAACCCCGGACCCGCTGGTGCAGCCGGAAGCTGGCCATCGAACACAACGCAAGGCGGTCTTGCAGTGGGGGTTTTTGTTGTAGCCAGCGGAGCCCTTTTACTTGGGGAGTTCCGACGGCGCCGGACGAGGCATCAGGAAAGCAGCGCCGTTGCGTCGCTGCTGGAGGCCTCTCTCTCCGGGATGCTTCTGACAAATGGCGACCTTGTTCTCCAGGCCAATTCGAAGTTCAGCGAACTAGCAGGGCGCGACCCGGCGCAGCTTCCTGGCCTGCCGCTGTCGCAGCTCTTTCCCGAGGGAAGCATGGCGTGGAACGTCGCGCTGCATACGGGGCGTCTTGCCACTCCGTCGGAGACGCGCCTCGCGAGGCCCGATAGTTCGATTCCAGTGGAGGTTACCTGCAAGACCCTGCCCAATGGCCAGTTCGCTCTTTCCTGCCGTGATTTGTCGGAGATCCACGCGGCTAACGCTCAGCTACGTCATGCTCTTACCCATGATCCCGTAAGTGGGCACGTCAACCGCAGCGCCATGTTGGAGGCGCTCGATGCCGAGATTCGGGCTAATCGCCCCTTCGGACTTCTGGTAGCCGGACTCGACAGGTTCGGCGTGGTGAACGAGCTGTTCGGTGAAGCAGCAGGGAATGCCGTGCTGCGGCAGGCCGCTCAGCGGCTGGTGGAACTGGCAGGTCCGGAGGCTCAGGTCGGGCGGGCCGGTGCCGACGAGTTTTTTATTCGGGTTCCCGCAGTGATGGATCTCGCCGGTGTCGCCGCACAGGCGGCTGCCGCCCTTGCCCAACCCTATTCATTGCCCGGGCAGGAGATCCGCGTCACTGCCTCCGTCGGCGGCGCCCGCTTCCCAGCCGATGCTTCGGCGGTGGGGCCGCTCACCGCGGCCGCGAGTGCCGCGAAGCGCCTTGCGGAACAGGAGCGCTCGGGCTCCGCCGTCGCCAGGGATGAACAGCAGGCTGGCATCCTTCAGTTCCGCGCGCTGGAGCATGATGTGAAGGTCGCCGCGGCGCTGGGCGAGCTGCGCCTGTACTTCCAACCACAGGCCCGCGCCTCGGATCTCTCGCCCTGTGGCTTCGAAGCACTGGTCCGTTGGCAGCATCCTACTCGTGGCCTGATCTCGCCGGACCAGTTCATCCCGGTGGCTGAGGCTGGGGGCGCGATCGTGGATTTAGGGCACTGGGTGCTGCGGGAGGCCTGCCGTAACGCCGTGCGCTGGGCTGCGCCGATCCCGATCTCCGTCAATGTTTCCGCCCGGCAGGTGGAGCAGCCCGACTTTGTTGAACTGGTCGAGCAGGTTCTCGCTGAAACGGGCTTGCCGCCTGGCCGACTGGAGCTGGAGCTGACGGAAGGCGCCCTGCTACGCGATGCCGCGGATACGCAGCAGAAGCTTGCCCGCGTGCGCGCCCTGGGCGTCCGGCTGGCGCTGGACGATTTCGGGACAGGCTTCGCCTCGCTCTCGACCCTGCGCACCTTCCGCTTCGATCGCATCAAGATCGACAAATCCTTTGTCATGAGCATTGCGGCCGGCGGGAGAGACTCAGACGAGTCGCTTGCCGTCGTCAAAATGATCGCCGGCCTTGCCCAACTTCTCGGCATCGAGGTGGACGCGGAGGGAGTCGAGAACACCGCCCAAGTAAAGCATCTGCGTGAAGTCGGTGATTTCATCCTGCAGGGCTATCTGCTCGGCCGCCCGATGCCGGTGGGCTCCTGGGCGGAGCTCACCGCGGGCGGCTCCCCACCCTGGGCGGCGGTGAGTAGCGAGATCGGACCAGCGCTCACCGGAAGCTCAGGAGGCAAAGATGGCCACCGCGAGCAGCGGCCCGAGAAGCAGCGGCGCAAACGGAATGCCGCGCCCGAGATCGGGGCCAACAGCCTTGCCCTCGCCGGTGCTGCGAAGTCTGCGCACGGTGCCGATCAGCACGGCGCTCAGCAGGGCAATGACGAGGGCGGGGAGGAAGGCGGCCGGCTCCAGCAAGCCGGCAACGGCCGCAAGCTTGACGTCACCGCCCCCCAGAAGCCGCAGGCGCCAAGCCGGCAGCAGCGAGAGACCGCCGGCCAGTCCACTGGTGATCATCGCGCCCGGGTCGTGACCCGATCGCGTCGCGCTCTGCACAACCGCCATAGCGCAGCCCAGGAGCAAGGCACGGTTGCTGATACGCCGGTTGCGAAGGTCGGCGAGCGCGATACAGAGCGCCCAGAGCGCCTCGATCCAAGGCATGACCCGTCCGATGCTGCCCGTCAGGTCGAACTCCCCCAAGATCCTGCCTTTCTCCGCGTCAGCACCGCGAAAGCATCATCTGGCCTCCGTCGGGCCGCAAGTCTGGCGCGCGCGACGAGCCTCGCTCATTCCGCGAGCACGGCACGCGGCCCCGAAGCGGCGAAGGAGGCCCATCCATGATGGATGTCCGCCAAGTCAGCTATATTCTTGGAACGGCGCTTCTGGTCGCAGGCGCCACGCTCGCCCTGCGCCCCGCCCCCGTGCCTGCGCCAGCAGCGCCCATCATGGCTGTGGCACCGGCCGTGCCGGAGCGTCCTGCGGGACAACGTGTGGCCGTGGCTGCCCGCGACATTCCACGCGGCACCTCGCTCGATGCAGGCGTGATCAGCTTTGTTACCATGGAACGAGTGCCCGCCGAGGGAACTAGTTCGACGGCCGCCCCGCTCCTTGGCCGCGTGGCGAAGGAACGGATCGCGGCTGGACAGATTCTTCTCCCGGGGATGCTGACGCCGACCAAAGCCGGTGCGGGACTGGCGCCTTTGGTGCCGGCCGGTACGCGCGCTGTGACCCTGCGCGTCGCGGACGACACCGGCATCGGCTACCTTATCCGCCCGGGTGACAGGGTGGACGTTATGGTAACCACCCGCAGCGGCACCGAAGGGTCACAGCAACTGCCTGACTTGTCCCGCCTCGTCGTGCAGGACCTTCAAGTGCTTGCGGTAGGTGACGGACTCGAGGCCGATGCGAACGCGCCTGCCGGGGCGCGCCGCGAACCGCAACGGACGGTGACCGTCGCCGCCTCGCCCGAGGAACTGCTGCTTCTCGGCCTCAGCCGCGCCGACGGTGGCTACATGTTTGCGCTGCGTAACCCGGAGGATCGGGAGGGGCTCGAGCTGCCACCGACGCTACGCAGCACCTTGCTCGGCAATGCGCCCGATGCCGTTCCTGCACCCGCGCCCTTTGTGGAACGGACCGCCCCCAGCCCCCGCCCTGCTTCTGTCAGGACGGGTCCCGAGATTATTCGCGGAGCCGTCGGAGCCAATCGCTGATGCAGTTTTCGTTCCGACCTCGAGCGCTCCAACTTCTGCTGTACACAGCGGCGGCGATCTGCCTGTCCGAGGTGCAGGCTTCCCCGGCATTCGCACAATCAGGCCCGGCGGGGGCTGTTAGTACACCTTCGAGCCTGCCACCCGCGATCGGGCTGGGTGTGGGCGCGCAGAATATCCTGGAGGTGGGCAATGTCACCCGCGTTGCCATCGGCGACCCGCGAGTGGCGGATGTCTCGCTCGTCGGCGGGCACCAGCTCCGCATTCTCGGCCTCGCGCCTGGCGCCACGGACATCGTGATCTGGCGCGGCAACACGCAGCAGCGTGTCCGCGTCTCCGTCGCTGCGGATCTGGACGGCGTGCGGGCCATGTCCGCCGCCGATCCGAGCCTCGCCGGCGCGCGCATCGGCAGCGAGAACGGGCGTGTTGTCGTTTCCGGCACGGTGCCGGACCTGGAGGCTCATCGTAGGCTGATGGGGATCGCGCGGCCTGCGGGCAGCAATAGCCCGGTCACCGATCTTACCCGCATCACCGGCGATCTGGTCGTGGCCGTCGAGGTGAAGTTCGCCGCCGTCTCGGCAAGCCGCCTGCGGTCCCTGGGTGTGAACTTCCGTGCGCTTGGAAGCAATTTCTCCGCTGCCGGCGCTCCGCCGAGTACCGCTGTTCCGTCCCTCTCCGCCTCCACCATTGGTGTCGGCACGCTCGCAAGCCCAATTGCCGGTGCCTTCAACCTTCTGTTCAGTACCGATGGCGGGCGCGTTCTCGGTGCCCTTTCGGTCCTGACATCGACGGACTACGCGCAAGTGCTGGCGGAACCGACCTTAATCGTCCGCTCGGGCGAGCATGCCTCTTTCCTTGCGGGCGGCGAAATTCCCGTGCCGGTCCCACAGGGATCCCTCGGAGTCACCACGGTCACGATCGATTACAAGCCCTTCGGCGTGCGGCTGGACGTGTCCCCTACTGTGATGTCCCCCGGCCGCATCCTGCTGCGCGTCTCGCCGGAAGTCAGTGAACTCGATTATAGCAACGCCGTCACCCTGCAGGGATTCAGTGTCCCGGCCTTCCGCAAGCGTTCCACCAGTACGGCGGTGGAGCTGGCGGACGGGCAGTCGATCGTGCTGGCTGGCCTGTCCCTCTCCACAACAAGTCAGCTGGACGAGCGCATCCCGGCCATCGGTGAGTTGCCGGTCATCGGCGCGCTGTTTGGACGCAGCCGGGCACAGCGGGATGCGCAGGAACTGGTGATCATCGCCACTCCGCGCCTGGTGCGGCCAATGCAGGCTTCAGCCGTGCCGCCGCTGCCTGGCAGCCGCGACAACCAGACACAGCTGCCGAATGTCGGCGACATCATCCTGCAGCGCAACACCGCGAGCGACGCCGCAGGGCGCTTTGGTTTGATCCGGTAGGAGGCACCGTGGACCATCCCATCCCGCAGCGTGCCGTCGCGGCTCTACCGATGGCGCTTATTGCCAGTGAGGACGCGATCCTGGTGGAGCGCTGCCTTACAGCGCTGGCCGGGCTGGCTACCCTTCACCGCTGCCCTGCCGATACGATCTTGCTGGGGAGCACGCTCCTGGTCGAGCGCCCTGCCCTGATTCTCATCGACGCGGAGGATGCGGGCATTGATCTGGCGGCGATCGTGGCCGCCGCCCGCCGCGGCGCTCCCGCGGCTGCCCTGGTGGTTCTCGGCGATGAAGGCGCCGCAGACCAGGTGCTGGCCCTCATGCGTGCCGGGGCGCAGGACGTGATCGGGCGTGATGCGGCAGAGACGACACTGCGCCGGGCCCTGCGGCCGCGCTTGGCGCGCGGCGGCCCAGCTTCGGGCAATGAGGGCCAGGCCGCCTGCCTTACGCTCTTGGGTGCCCGGGCCAGTGATCCGTCGCGCGAGGTGGCCCTTGCCCTGGCTATTTCCCGCTGTGGCAAGACGAAGCGCCGCGTCCTGCTGATGGATCTCGCGCCCGGAGCAGATGAGATCGAGGTCTCGCTGGATCTGCGTTGCAGCTTTGGCGTGCTCGAAGCGATCAACGATCTCGACCGGCTCGACGCCGCCTTGCTCAGTTCGGCCGCGACCCGCCATGCTGCGACCGGGCTTTCCCTGCTGCCACTGCTGGATTATCGCGGCCTGCAAGGCGTCGAGGCCGCCGATCTACGCACACTGCTGGCGGTGCTACGCAGCATCTATGATGAGGTCGTTCTGCATGCGGGCGCCGATCCGGTTCCGGCCGCGGTGGTTCCGTTATTGGCAGAACAGCGCCGCTGCGCCCTGGTGACAGAACAGTCCCTTGCCAGCGCGCAGGCCGCGGGCCGTTCCCTTGCGCTGATCGAGGGGGCGGGGGGCGATCCGAAAGGCCGGGTCGTGCTCGCCGTCGCCAACACGGATTCACGCATTCTACCGTCGCCTCGTTCGCTTCTCGGCGCGCTCGGGCTGGTCAACATTGTCACCTTGCCCGAAGCCCGCACGGTGCTGCGCAACGGTGCCAACCGTGGCCGATTTCCTGAGGCAGTGACGGCACGCCGGCCTTATCTGCGTGCGCTGGAGGCACTGGGCCGGCAGCTGGACCCGGCGACCGAGACTGCCGCAAAGCCCGCAGGACCGCTGGCCAGACTGCTGCGGAGACGCGCATGAACGATGTCGGTACCGGCCGCGGGGCGATCCTGCTCTCCGACACCTACCAAGCCGCACAGGCCGCGGCCTTCCGGCGCGTTCTGGAAAGGCTGGAAGCAAGTGGACTGAGTGCTGAAAGCCTCGGCCGCCCCGAGTTGCGCGACACGGTAGCGATGGCCGCCGCTGAAGCCTTGGAGACGGTGGGCGCCGCGCTCAACGGGGCCGAGCGCGCCCGCCTGATCGATGACCTGCTCGACGAAGTTACCGGCCTGGGCCCGCTGGAACCGCTGCTGGCCGACCCGACAGTGGATGATATCATCGTAAACGGCCCGCGCAGAATATATGTCGAGCGCGGCGGCAAGTTGCAGCGCGTGGTGGCCCGTTTCCGCGACGACGCCCATCTGATGGCGATCATTCAGCGTATTGTCGGCGCGATCGGCCGTAGGGTGGACGAAGCCTTGCCCTACTGCGACGCTCGGCTCGCGGACGGCTCGCGCGTCAACATCGTCGTACCGCCTGTGGCGATCGACGGCGCGGCCATCTCCATCCGCAAGAACCGCCGCGTGGCGCTGACCGCCCAGGATCTGATCCGGCGCAACGCCATCACGACGGAAGCGATGGATTATCTCTCCCGAGCCGTGCGGGCGCGCTTGAACATTCTGGTCGTTGGCGGCACTGGATCGGGCAAGACGACGCTGCTGAACGTCATGTCCGGTTTTATCGACGGATCAGAGCGCCTCGTGAGCATCGAGGATGCGGCCGAGTTGCAACTCCGCCAGGAGCACGTGGTGCGACTTGAAACGCGGCCCGAGAGCCCCGACGGCCGCGCGGCTGTCACTGCGCGCGAGCTGATGCGAAACGCGTTGCGAATGCGGCCGGATCGTATCGTTCTGGGTGAGGTGCGCGGTGCGGAGGCGGTGGAGATGCTGCAGGCCATGAGCACCGGCCATGACGGCTCGATGAGCACCTTGCACGCCAATTCGCCGCGCGATGCACTGGCGCGGCTGGAGATGCTGCTCGCCTTCAGCGGTCTGCCGCTGGAGCCGCGCGCGTTGCGGCACTTCATCGCCTCTTCGGTCAACATCATCGTTGAGGTGCAGCGCGGGCCGAGCGGCCAGCGCCAGGTGATGCAGATCTCCGAGATCACGGGGGTGGAGGGCGAGGCATACCGGCTGCACGACGTGTGGGCCGTCGGTCAGGTTCCACGCCCCGGGCAAAAGATGCTCAGTTCGCTCTTCGCGGACCGGTTGCAGGACCAGCCCAGTTTCGTGGCGACCAGCGCAAGGAGCTCCGTCCCGCTGGCTCCAGGCCTGGCAGGCATCACCCCGGGGGTGGCGCGATGATCTCGCTGCTGCTTATCCTGCACGGCTTGGTGCTCATCGCCTACGCGGCGCGCGGTGAACTGCTGGAGTATCTTCAGGTAAACCGCCGCCTGCAGCGCTTGACGACAAGGCCGGGCATCACCGAAACCGGATCCCGCAGCAGCTGGCGTCTTCCGCCTGCTTTGGCGGCTTGGGCGGAACGCGCAGGCATGCAACCGGCGCGGTTACCGTTGCTCGCGGGAGGGGTGGCTCTATTTGGTGCCAGTTTCGCGGTGCTGATCGTGCCGGGTTACGGGGTGTTCCTGGGCCCGGCAGTCACCCTCACCCTCCTTTTCGGAGTGCTGCATGTGCGCGTGGAGCGCCGGCGGCGGCAGCTCAGTCAGGCATTGCCCGGCTTTCTAGACCGGCTACGGCAGCAACTTACGATCGGGGCCTCAGCCTCCCAGGCGTTGGAGCGCGCCACTGCTGGCAGCCCGGCAGCACTGCGCGACGTCTTCGCCCCCGTCCTCTGGCGGCTGCGCCATGGAACGACGTTGAATGACGCCCTGGTCTGGCTCGCCGAACGCGAGCGCAGCGCTGAGTTGGGCTCCCTCGCCGCCGCAGTGGCTGCCTCCATGCGCTTCGGCGGCCGGCTGAGCGAGGCGGTGGGCAATCTGGCGCGCACCCTTCGTGACCGCCAGCGCATCGAGCAGGAAATGAAGGCCGCCACCTCGGAGGTGCGCGCGAGTGCCTTCGTCCTCGGACTTCTGCCGATCGGCGTGACCTTCGCCATGTTCGCCATCTCCCCGATTTTCCGGACCTATTTCGGCCCGGGGGGAGAGGGCCAGCCGCTCGTGCCCTGGCTTCTCGGGGCCTATATCACAGGTGCACTGCTCATGCGCCGCATCGCGCGGCCGAAGTTCTGACCATGGATGCGGCCCTCCTTCTCGAGATCGTCGCGATCCTGGCCGGGATCACGCTGCTGATCGTTCCAACATTGAACCGCATCGTTGCCGCCCGATCGGTGGACCGTCGGCTGCACGCGGCCCTGGCCTGGTACGGATCGGCAGGCCTTCCGGACGAGCGGGGTGTGGTACTGCTTCGGCTGCTCAGCGCGACCGGGCGCCTGCTCATCCGCACCGAAGCAGCGCGCGCCGACCTCGCGCAACAGCTCCGCCTCGCCGGTCTATCTGGCGATGTGGCCTACGCCTTCGCTGGCGGGCGGCTCTTCGCCTCGCTCGCTGTCGGGCTGCTGGCCTGGCTGATGAATCCCCTGAGTGCGGGGACGCCAGGGCAGGCCATGGGCCATGCGACCATCGCCGCCCTGCTGACGGCGGTGCTGATCGGACGCGCCCTCTTCATGCGGGCTCGGTCCCGCTCCGTCCGCCTGCGTGCGGAGATGCCGGCTTCCATCCATACGCTGACGGTAGCATTGGAGGGCGGCGCAGGAATTGAGCAGGCGCTGCGCTTTTCTGCCGAGCAGCAGGCCCATCCGTCACGCCTCTTCCAGCGGGCTCTGGTTGCGGCCGTAGCCGATCTCGAGCGCGGTATGCCGCATGACGAGGTTCTGGCACGCATCGGCGAGCGGCTTGCCTCTGATGAGGCGAACGCGATGGTCGAGGTGATGCGGCAGTCGCTGCGGCATGGCACCGAGATCATCCCGCCGCTGCGAGCGCTGGCAAACGACTTGTCGGAACGGAGGCTGGCGGATGCCCGGGGCGCCGTGGGGCGTGCGACAGCGGCGATGACCGTGGTGCTGGTCGTCTGCTTCATTCCAACCCTCCTCGTCCTCATCTGCGCGCCCTCGGTCAGCGGGCTTCTGCGCGTTCTGGGTGATGCCACCCGATGAAGTGTTTTCTTTCCCTTCTCATCCTGCCGCTGCTCGGCGGTTGCGCCGAACTGGCTGCGTCTCTGGATACTATGTCCCTCTCCTCGGAGGGGCGGAACGATGGGCCAACCGGGCCGCAGGAGCGTGATCTCTATCTCGACCTAATTGCCGGGTTACAGGAGAAGGATCTGCACCGCGCCTCGCTCGCGCATCTCGACGAATACGACAAGCGCTTCCGCCCGACAGCACGGTCGTTGCGCCTGCGTGCAGAGGCCTACACGGTGGTCGGTCCTGACTCCCTGGCGGTTGCAACTTGGAAACAACTCATCGGTACGGCGGATGAGGCGGCTGCATATAACGGCCTGGGGCGCATCTATGCCGGAGCCGGGCAGTGGGACGATGCTTCGGACGCTTTCAGGTCGGCCGTGGCGAAGGAGCCGACCAATGCACGCTACGTGAACAACTATGGCTTTGCCCTGCTCCGGGCCGGTAACCGGGAACAGGCGGAGTTCCGCCTGCTTCAGGCGGAGGAACTGGATCGCGACAACGCCGAGATCCGGAGCAACGTCATTCTCGTCCTTCTCGCCAATGGCAAGTCCACGGAGGCAGATGCGCGGCTCGCACGCATCGCCGATGCGGGAGCGCGCGCGAACCTCCGCCGCGATGCGGTACGGGTGGCTGCGGCCCTGCCACCTGCACGGCGCTCTGTTCCGGCAGACAGCCCAGAATCGGAGAACCACCTGTGAACCGTTGGCTTGCCGGGATCACGCTTTTGCTCACCGCTGCCTGTGCACCGAGGGCCGAGGAGCAGGTGCCCGTGGCCACGCCGCGCAGCGTTCTTGAGATGCAACTCCGCAGCCGCGCGACCATGCCAGCCGGCCCAGGCATCCCGGGTGCAGAAGCGCAGCGCCTGGACGGCAGTGCGCGGCTCGAGAACGGCGCACGCGGCCTGGAGACGGGCCACAGCGGTGAGCCGGCAACGCCATGGGGCTCATCAACCCGATGAGCAGGCGAGCCGGTTCGGAAGATGGCGCCCTTGGGATTCTGGCGGCCCTGGCGCTTGCCCTGATCATTGGGCTGGGCGCGTTCTCCGCCGATCTGGGGCTGGTCTACTACCGGCAGCGGGCACTTCAGGCCGCTGTGGACATGGCTGCTCTCGCCGCAGCCCGCGCGCCGGACCGGGCGAATGAGTTTATCGCCTCTGCGCTGGAATCGCAGGGCATCGAGGCGGCGACCGCAACCGCTTCCATCGGGCATTATCAGGAGCGGACGGACCTGATTTCCTCGGAACGCTTTCAGCCTGGATCGAGTTCGGACGGTGCTCCCGCTGTGCTTGTGACGGCGGAAACCGATGTTCCCCTCGGTCTCGCGCGCATTTTTGGAGTGTCCACAATACGGGTTGGCGCGCGCGCAACGGCCGTGTACCAGCCAGTGGCGGGCTTCACCCTAGGCAGTGGTACGGCTTCGCTCGGGCCTGGGGGCGTGAATAGCCTTTTGGGCGGCCTCCTCGGCGGCAATCTCAGCCTGACGGCCGCGGACTACACCGGACTTGCCCATGCGCAGATCGACGCGTTGAAGTTCCTCGATGCGCTCGCGGTCAGCACAGGCCTTTCGGCCGGCACCTACGACCAGCTTCTCGAAACCACCCTCTCGGCCCGGGCTATCCTGGACGCAGCAGTGTCGGCTCTGGGATCGGGGAGTGATGCTGCCGCTTCCTCCGCCCTTATTCAAATCGCCGCTGCGGCTTCGCCCAGTGGCTCGATCGGCCTCGGAAAGCTGCTTGACCTCGGCTTTGCGAGGGACCGCACGATCGGCAGCATGGCGACTGGGCCCTATGCGACGCTCTCAGCGAACGCCTTTGATCTTGTCTCAGCCGTGGCGTCACTCGGCGGCACCACCGCAGCAGCGGTGCCGGTCAGCCTTAACATTCCGGTCGTCGGATCCGTCACCGCCTATGTCAAACTGGCGGAACCACCAGTCGCCGCACCAGCTCCTCCGGCGGAGGGGCGAGCCGTTCTCGGCCCGGTCGGGATCCGAGCCTCGACCGCGCAGGTCCGGGTACTGATTGAGATCACGCTCCTCGATACCGGCATTGGCCTGAGCGGCGTGACCGTGCCGCTTCTGGTCACCGTCGCCGAGGGTGCAGGCATGTTGCAGAGCATCACCTGCGGCAACAATCCCGCGACGGACACCGAGGTCGCCATAACAGCCACAACAGGTCTCGCCCGCGCGCAGATCGGTGCAGCGACAATGGGAACGCTCGGCGCGCCGACCGTTCCGGCCACCCTGCCACCGGCCGAGGTCAACGGTGTTCCTGTTCTTGGCCAGATTTTCGACTTCCACCTGCGCGCCGATGCGCAGGTCGGTTCCGTCACGCAGGACCTTGCCTTCTCCGCCCAGCAGATCGGCAGACGAGAGCCGCAGACCATTCAGGCCAGCGGGATCATCAGCACCCTAGGCACGACGCTGGCTAAGTCGCTTACCGTTACGCCCGTGCTGCTCGGTGCGGAAGTTCCGGTGACTCCCCTGACCAGCCTAGTGACCAGCGCCCTCGTGAAAGGACTGACTCCTGTGCTGGAGCGTCTCGACACCGCGCTCGACGCTCTACTCGCCGCAGTGGGCGTCAAGCTCGGAACCCTTCAGGTCACCCCAACCGGAGCGCGCTGCGGTGCGCCAGGGCTGGTGACCTAACCCGTTCCTCCATCGGCCGCGCCGGAGGCCGTGGAGTTTTACCGCCGGTATAGTACATAGGAGAGAGTCATGCCTTCAGCGATCAAGCTTTGCATCAAAATGATCAAGAAGCTGCGCGACGACGAGCGTGGCGCATCGGCAATTGAGTACGGACTCATAGCGGCTGCCGTTGCCCTGGTGATCGCTACGAGCCTAACCAGCATCAGCACGAGTGTGGGATCGATCTTCTCGAATATTAGCACCGCGCTGCAGGCCGCAGCCGGCGCTGGGGGTGGCGCCGCCGATTAGAGCTGAGCCAAATCCGGTGGCATGCGCACAGGATCAGCGGGAAGGAGGAGCGGTGGCGGTCGAGTTCGCGCTCGTTGCCCTGCTCTTCTT
The DNA here is from genome assembly GCF_049629625.1 of Roseomonas chloroacetimidivorans. Taxonomy (NCBI): domain Bacteria; kingdom Pseudomonadati; phylum Pseudomonadota; class Alphaproteobacteria; order Acetobacterales; family Roseomonadaceae; genus Roseomonas; species Roseomonas chloroacetimidivorans. The sequence goes on from NZ_JBNBZS010000007.1 coordinate 86,450, forward strand.
TGTGCTGCTGTTTGGAATCGTCGTCTACGGTGTGCAGTTCGGTGCTCGCATCGCCGCCACCCAGGCGGCGAGCGAGGGTGCGCGAGCGGCCGTCGCCGGACTGACTCCTGAGGAACGCAGCGATCTGGCGGATAGTGCCGCTCGGGCCGTCATCAATCGCTACGGCGCCATCTTCCCTCTTGGAACGGTCACCGTCCTTCCTCCTGTTGTCACGGATGAGCGGGTGGAGGTGACGGTCCGTGTCGATCTTTCGGCATTCGGGTTTGACGGGCTCGCCTCGCTGCTCCCACTGCCCTCGAGTCAGCCTCAGGCGACAGTGGGCGTACGTGTCGGCGGCTTCTGACGCCCTCGGCACGGCGCTCGGCCTTGCTGCCTGGGGTGTCCTTCTCACTCTCGCGGCAACCGACCTACGCGAACGCCGCCTTCCCCTGCCGCTGACCCGTGCGCTGATCGGCTTAGGCTTGGCGTCGGCCGCGGTTAACGGCGGATGGGCCGCCCTGGGTTGGGCTGGTTGCGCAGCCTTGCTGGCCGCTCTTCCCTTTCTGGCGTTGCAGCACCTGCTGCCCTCCAGGCCCGCTTGGACCTTGGGCGGGGGAGATGTTCGACTGGCTGCGGGGCTTGGAGCTTGGCTCGGTCTGTCCTCGGCCTGGTCAGCGCTGGCACTAGGCTGTGCGCTCGCGGTGGTGGCTGGCCTGCTCCTGCGCGGGCCAGGCCGGGCTGCGCTGCCCTTCGGCACCTGCTGTGCTCTCGGGGTAATGCTCCTACACCTGCTGCCACACTGAATTGCCGCCCAGGTAGCGGAGCGGCAGCTTCAGGCCCCCCTTTGCATTGAGGTTGCTCCGCTCTGGTGAGATGCGCCAGCTGAGACAGAAGCGCGGCATCTTCCACGCGGCCATTCCCGCCACGGGCTCCTGGCACGGCGTCGCTCGCGCGACGCTCCTGCGAATGCCGCTCCATGGCGAGCCGTGGCCGGTGGTGCACGCCGTTGCAACCCGCGCGTATCCGATGCGGCCGGTCCGCCCGGCGGGGACCCGGGCACTCTCGACCAAAACTTTCAGCAGTAGCCAGCTCGGCACCGAGGCTCGGCCAGTGCTTCGCCTTGCGGGGCGCGCCAATTCTCCAAGGGCCGAAGCACAGCATGGTCAGTCATCCGAAACTCCGCCCAGCGAGTGTCCTGGCGCGTCGGGTCAGGCGCCGGCCCCCTCCGGCGCGTCGGCGACCTGCGCGCCGTGCAATACCTCAAGCATTGCCATGAGCGCCTCGTCGGCCATCTCGAGCCCATTCTCCTGCGCATGTTTCGCGAGGCTTCGAATGATCTCGATGGTCACATCCGACAGCGGCGACGAGATCGACTGCGACATGCTTCCTTTTCCCTCAGGGGATTCAGGGTCTCTATTCCACCTAGCTTGCCCGCCATGCGCCGGACTGCAAGGAAACTTGCGGGGATGCAGCGGTCAGAGCGGGAACCGCCGACGCATTGTGCCTTCCGTGCAACAGGTGTGGCGGCACCGCCCGAGCTTCTGAATCCGCGGCGACGGACCTGCCCCGCCGCGCCATCCCTCCCTGTCCGCCGGACCAGATGACTTCCGGGGGACTCTCACGGTCCGGACGCACCGGGGCCGGCAGGAATGATCGTCAACGATCGTGTTATCGGTTTCCCTGGCCGGGCTCATAGCTATGGCCTAAATCGCGGTCGTGCCGGCCGCGACGATCTAGCATCGCACCGGAAGGATCGAGCCAAGCGCGGGTGAGCTGAAGCGGCTCCGCCGACCCGAAGACGGAAACCAGAGGCTTGCCTCTCTGCTGATTTTCGGCGACCAGCCACTTCATGACATGGAAGACGGGGTTTCGTTACGGTCCGTCACCCCGCTCCTCCCTTCGCCGGAGCCTACGACGATGACGACGATCTGGATCGATGTGGAGGATCTGTTCGACTATGCCCGGGTCAATCCCCGGCCGAGCGGGATTCAGCGTGTCGAATATGAGATCTGCCGGTGCTTGGTGGCCGTGGCGGGGCAGAAGGTGCGCTTCCTCCGGCATACTGCCGACGGCAGGGGCTTCTCGGACGTACCCTGGTCGGCGGTGGAGGCCCTCTTCGCCGGGCTGACGGCCCCGAAGGCGAGCGCGGCCGCGGCTGCTTTCACGCCCGCCGCGGGGACGCTGACACCCGCGGTGCCGGAATCCATGATTGTGCCGCCACGCCGCCTTCGCCGGCGCATGCTAAGCTGGGTGGCCCGCCGCTTCCCCCCCCATCTCCGGACGCCCCTAGGCGATGCCTTGCTGCAGCAGATCGGTGCGGTCCGGAGTGTGCTGCATGCCGGGCACATTGCTTGGGACAGCCTCTTTCCCCGCAGGCCCGCACCCGCCCTCCCAGCCCCTGAAGCGCTTCCCCCCGCCATCGCAACTTCGGAGGAAGAGGCCGCGCCCGCCGCGAACGCCTTCGACGACACCCAGCGGGGCGACATCCTCCTCGTGCTTGGCTCCCCCTGGTTCCACAGAGACTATGCCGAGTTGATCGAGACGGTGAAGGCAGAGAGGGGCTTGCGTTTCGGCGTACTGCTCTATGATATCATTCCGCTGCGGCGCCCCGAATTCTGCGATGCTGGCCTAGTCGGGATCTTCGATCACTGGCTTAGCACGGTGCTGCCGCACGCCGATGTTCTGATGGCCATCTCCGAAGCCAGCGCGAAGGATATCGACGCCTTCGGCAGGGAGAAGGGCTGGAGACTGCGGATGACGCCGGTCGCGATCCCTATGGGAACCGGCTTCGGCACCCCCGCCCCTGCTGCCCGCCTGCCCGGCCGCGAATATCCGGAGCCCGGCACCTACGCCCTGATTGTTTCCACCATCGAGGCCCGCAAGAACCACCTCCTCCTTTTCCGCGTCTGGCGCCGGATGTTGGCAGAGATGCCGCGGGACCGCGTGCCCACTCTCGTCTTCGCCGGCCGCGTCGGCTGGATGGTCGCGGACCTGATGCAGCAGATCAAGAATGCGAACTACCTGGACGGCAAGCTCATCGTCTTCCAGGACCCGACAGATGGGGAACTGACCACGCTCTATCAGGGCGCGCAGTTCACACTCTTTCCCTCCTTCTACGAGGGCTGGGGACTGCCGGTGACGGAGAGCCTCGCCTTCGGCAAGCCCTGCATCATCTCCAGCACCACCTCCCTGCCCGAGGCCGGCGGAACGCTTGCGCGCTACTTCGACCCTGAGAACACCACCGAGGCCTACAAGGTCATTCGCGAGGTGGTGGAGGACCCGGAGGGGCTGCGGAACTGGCAGGCGCGGGTCGCGCGTGAGTTCAAGCCGGTATCCTGGGACGAGGCCGCGCAGGCTGTATTGCGCGCCCTGGAACACAAGGTCCCCGCCGAGGCCTGAGGGGCCTCGGACCAAGGGGGCCGGGCGCGAAGCCCGGCCCACCCTGCGAGAAGCGTGCTACAGCCCGGCCTGGGTGACGAGCTTCGTCACCAGATAGGGCTCGATCGCCTCCGCTCCGCCCTCGGAGCCGTAGCCGCTGTCCTTTACGCCGCCGAACGGAAGCTCCGGCAGGGCAAGGCCGATGTGGTTGATGGTCATCATGCCCGTCTCCACACGGGCGCCCAGGGCCTGTGCCGTGGCGGTGGAGCTGGTGAAGGCGTAGGAGGCGAGGCCGAAGGGCAGCCGGTTCGCCTCCTCGACAACCTCGTCCAGATCGGAGAAGCGGTTCACCAGAGCCAGCGGACCGAAGGGCTCCTCATTCATGGCACGCGCATCCCGCGGCACGTCGGAAATCACGGTCGGCTCATAGAAGTAGCCCTTGTTGCCGATCCGCTTGCCGCCAGTCTGCAGCTTGGCGCCGCGCGTTACCGCGTCCTGAACCATTCCCTCGATGGCGGGAATGCGGCGCTCATTGGCCAGCGGGCCCATGGTCACGCCCTGCTCCATGCCGTTGCCGACCTTGAGCGCCTTCGCATAGCTGGTGAAGCTTTCCAGGAACTCGTCGAAGGAGCGCTCCTGGATCAGGAAGCGCGTGGGCGAGATGCAGACCTGGCCGGCATTGCGGAACTTGGAAGCCGCCAGCAGCTTCGCTGCCTTCTGCACATCGGCATCGTCGAAGACAATCGCCGGCGCGTGGCCGCCCAGTTCCATAGTGGCACGCTTCATATGCTGCCCGGCCAGCCCCGCCAGCATCTTCCCGACCGGGGTAGAGCCGGTGAAAGTGACCTTCCGGATCACGGGATGCGCGATGAGATAGGAGGAGATCTCCGCCGGCACGCCATAGACCAACCCGATCACGCCCTTCGGCACACCGGCATCCACGAAGGCCCGGATCAGCTCGGCCGGGGATGCCGGCGTCTCTTCCGGTGCCTTGACAATGATCGAACAGCCAGTCGCCAAAGCGGCGGACAGCTTGCGCACAACCTGGTTGATCGGAAAGTTCCAGGGCGTGAAGGCCGCGACGGGGCCAACAGGCTCGCGGATCACCAGCTGGTACACACCTTCGGCGCGGGCCGGCACGATGCGGCCATAGGCGCGGCGCCCTTCCTCCGCCATCCACTCGATCGTGTCACCGGCGGCCAGGGTTTCCAGCTTCGCCTCGACCAGCGGCTTGCCCTGCTCGGCCGTCATCATGGCGGCGATGGCGTCGGCGCGGCTGCGCAGGATGTCCGCCGCCTTCCGCATGAGCTTGTACCGGTCGAAGACCGAGGTCTTGCGCCACAGTTCGAAGCCGCGCTGCGCGGCCTCAAGCGCCTCGTCCAGATCGGCCTTCTCGGCATGGGCGACGGTGCCGATTACCTCCTCGGTCGCGGGGTTGATCACCTCCAGCACCTTGCCGGAGCGTGCATCGCGCCACTCGCCATCAATATGAAGCTGGACGTTTGGATAACTGGCCATGCTGGTTGCCCTTGTCAGATAACGAGTTCGATGAGGAATGGGCCGTCCCGGCTCACACTTTGCGAGAGAAGGTCGCCGCACGCCTCGAGCGTGGTCGCCTGCGCGGCCTCCACCCCCATGCCCTGCGCGATCTTCACCCAGTCGAGGTCAGGATTCCCGAGGTCGAGCATGTTCATTGCCGTCGGCCCGGGATTGGCGCCGACCCCCGCATATTCGCCGATCAGGATCTGATATTTGCGGTTCGACAGGATGATGGTCGTAACCGGCAGTTTCTCCCGCGCCTGGGTCCAGAGTGACTGCACCGTGTACATCGCCGACCCGTCGGCCTGGATGTTGATGACCCGCCGCTGCCCGCCCGAACCGATCGCCGCGCCAGTCGCAACGGGCATGCCATCGCCGATCGCGCCGCCAGTAAGCTGGAGCCAGTCATGCGGGGGCGCCGCGTGGGTCTCGGCGAAAAAGCCTCGGCCGTAGGAGACGCTCTCGTCCGAGATGATGGCGTTTTCAGGCATCAGCGCGGCGATGGTGCGTGCCAGCCCCTCAGGTGTGGGCGCGCCGCGGGCCGGCTCAGGCCGCGGGCCGGGATCAGCGATGGCCACCTGCGGCGCACCCAGCTCATCGGCCAGCGCAGCCAGCGCCGCCTCGGCATCCTGGTCGTAGCGCGTCAGCACATGCACCTGGGCGTCAGGCGCATAATGGCGGGAGGGCTTGCCGGGGTAGGCGAAGAAGCCGACCGGTGCCTTGGAATTCACGAGGATCAAATGCTCGTACTGGGCGAGCGTTTTGATCGCCAGGTCCGTCACGTAGGGAACCCGCTCCAACTGCGGCCGCCCACGGCCCCGTGGAACGCGCGCATTGGACATCTCAGCCAACAGCTTCGCCCCCGTTGCCTGGGCGATGCGCCAGGCCAGGGCCTGCGCCCCTTCCCGAAGGGCCAGGCCACCCACCAGAATCAGGACGTTCTTCTTCTCCCGCAGCACCCGCGCGGCGTTGCGGATCAGGGAAGGGTCCACGCTGGCAGGAGTCGGTACCGGGAGCGGCTCTGCCACCACCCCACCTTCGTCCCAGGAGGTATCGGAAGGCAGCACCAGCGTCGCGATCTGGCCGGGCGAGGTGCGGGCCGCCTGCACCGCCACTGCCGCGTCCCGCCCGACATCGGCCGAGGAAGCGCAGGTCCGTACCCAGGCCGAGACCGGCCGTGCCCAGCCCTCGGTGTCCGCCGTGAGCTGCGCGTCGAAGGGCCGGTGATAGGTGGCCTGGTCGCCCACGATATTGACGATGCCGCTGCGTGCCCGGCGGGCATTGTGCAGGTTGCCCAACCCGTTCGCCAGGCCGGGGCCGCAATGCAGCAGGGTGCAGGCTGGCTTACCGGCCAGACGGTAATACCCGTCCGCCATGCCGGTTACGACGTTTTCCTGCAGCCCCAGCACGCAGCGCATGCCCGGGATCTGATCCAGCGCCGCGACGAAATGCATCTCGCTGGTGCCGGGATTGGCGAAGCAGGTATCCACGCCGGATTTCAGCAGCGTGTGGACGAGACTATGCGCACCGTTCACCGGCATCGACTCCCTTCTGAAGGGCGCGCAAGTTGCGCCCGCGGGGCGCCCCCTGCAAGGCGGCCCCTGCCTCACGCGGCCGCGACAGGGTCGGGCGGCGGCCGGAAGGCCTCCTCGGGCGGACTTTCCCTGGCTTGTGTTGTTTCGCTCGTTTGAGCCTTGCCCCGCCCGCCCGCCAAGGGCAGTTTCCACTCACCGCGCGAGGGATATCGGGATCCATGGGCACCACCATTTCAGGCGAAACCACCGCACCGATCCAGGAGGGCCCGACCAATGCCGCCCTGCAGGCGCGCCGCGAGGCGGCGGTGCCGCGCGGCCTGGGCATCTCCCTGCCCGTCTTCGCCGCCAAGGCCCAGGGCTCCGAGGTCACGGATGTCGAGGGCAAGCGCTATATCGACTTCGGCGGCGGCATCGCCGTGCTCAACACCGGCCACCTGCACCCCAAGGTGAAGGCGGCCGTGCAGGCGCAGTTGGAGAACTTCTCCCACACCTGCATCCAGGTGACCCCCTATGAGAGCTATATCCGCCTCGCCGAGCGCCTGAACGCCATCGCGCCGGTCCGCGGCCCGGCCAAGACGATCTTCCTGACCACCGGCGCCGAAGCGGTGGAGAATGCAGTGAAGATCGCCCGCGCCCATACGGGCCGGCCGGGCGTGATCGCCTTCTCCGGCGCCTTCCATGGCCGCACGCTGCTCGGCATGGCGCTGACCGGCAAAGTCGTGCCCTACAAGGTCGGCTTCGGCCCGATGCCGGCCGATATCTACCACCTGCCCTTCCCCGTGGCCTATCACGGCAAGGAGGTGGCGGACACGCTCGACGCGATCGAGACGCTGTTCAAGTCCGACATCGACCCGAACCGCATCGCCGCCATCATCATCGAGCCCGTCCAGGGCGAGGGTGGCTTCTACCAGGCGCAGCCGGAGCTGATGCAGGGGCTGCGCGCCATCTGTGACAAGTACGGCATCCTGCTGATCGCCGACGAGGTGCAGACCGGCTTCGCGCGGACCGGCAAGATGTTCGCGATGGAGCATACGGGGGTGAAGGCCGACCTCGTGACCATGGCGAAGTCCCTCGCTGGCGGCTTCCCGCTCTCCGCCGTTTCCGGCACCGCGACCATCATGGACGCCCCGGGCGTGGGCGGCCTGGGCGGCACCTATGGGGGCTCCCCTCTCGGCTGCGCGGCGGCGAACGCGGTGCTGGACGTGATTGAGGAGGAGGGCCTGATCGAGCGCGCCAATGTCATTGGTGACCTGATCGTCAGCCGCATCAAGGAGTTGCAGGCCAGCAACACGCTGACCGGCATCATCGGCGATATCCGCCAGGTTGGCGGCATGGTGGCGATGGAACTCGTGGCCAATGGCGATGCCGACAAGCCCGATCCAGACCTGACGCGCGCCCTGGTGGCCCGTGCGGCCGAGAAGGGCTTGATCCTGCTCTCCTGCGGCGTGCGCGCGAATGTCATCCGCTTCCTCTGCCCGCTGACCACCTCCGAGGCGCTGGTCAACGAGGGCATGGACAAGCTGGGCGAGGCGCTGCGCGAATGCGTGGCGGAGCGCACCGGCGCATGATCGAGAATTTCCGCAGGGCGCTCTTCTACGGCGCGCCCTGCGGAGCTCTTTCGGTGATCGTGTTCCGGGATTCGACGCTGTTCCTGCTGCACCACGTCGCGAAGGTCATGCCGCTGGCGGCCTATATCCAGACGACCGGGCCGCACGGCCTGCCCTGGCTCGCCTGGTTCTGCCTATGGGGCGCGTTGGGCGGCCTCATCATCGGCCTTGCGCTTCGTTTCCTGCCGGTGCCGGACCTCATCACCGGCGCGGTGATGGGTCTGGTGGCCGCCTATCTGCTGCCGCAGCACCTGCCGGCGAGAACGCCGCCCTGGGTCCTGCCCCTGATCGGGGCTGGCTGGGGCTGGGGCTCCGTTTTCCTGATGCGGCCCCTGGCCCTGCGTGGCCGGAGCTAAGCCGCCGACCGAGCCACCCACCCTGGGCGTCGTGCTGGCCGGCGGGCTGGCGCGGCGTATGGGGGGTGGCGACAAGACCCTGCTGCCGCTGCAGGGGCGCCCGATGCTGGCGCATCTGCTCGAACGCCTCGCGCCTCAGGTGGCGGCACTGGCGCTGAGCGCAAATGGCGACCCGGCCCGCTTCACCTCCGTCGCGCCGGGCCTGCCTGTGTTGCCCGACACCATCCCCGGCCATCCTGGCCCGCTGGCCGGCATCCTGGCCGGGATGGATCACGCGGCTGCGCTGGGGCTGGACTGGGTGCTCTCCGTGCCTGGCGACACGCCGTTGATCCCGCCCGACCTGGCTGTGCGCCTGCACGCGGCGCGGGCCCCGGTCGCCTGCGCGGCCTCCCAGGGGCGTGCGCACCCGCCGGTGGCCGTCTGGGCAGTCGCGCTGCGCGACGATCTGCGGGCCGCCATAGCCGCCGGGGAAGGCAAGGTCAGCCGCTGGGCGGCGCGGCACGGCTGCGCCCGCGTGGAATGGCCAGGCGATCCCTACTTGAATGTGAACACGCCTGAGGATCTGGTCGCTCTGGCGGACTCTCTCGCTTCAAGTCGGAACAAGCCGGTCTAGGGTGAGAAGCGGATCGAAAGCGGCATCGGATCGGACAAGTAGGGCAGCCGCAGCCTCCTCGGCCGGGGCTGCCCCTGATGGGACCGAACCGCCCGGCCAGGCCACGCTCTGAAACTGCCGGCCTAGCTTGGCCTTTATGGGCCGAGGAGAACGCCATGCAGCAGGCTTCTGGGACCCTCTTCCTTGCCCAAGTGCCCGCCATCATGACTGCCCCAAGGGAGGAAAAAGGCGATGGCCGGACGTGAAGACGAAGAGCAGGGCGAATATGCTTCGCCTGCCTGCTTCCTCCACGAGTTGGATCCGGTCTTTGCTGGCCTGACACCTGCAACGGCGAACCGGACGCCGGGCGGCTGTCAGGGCGGGGCCTTGGCTGAGAACAGGCATCCGGGCAAGGAAACCAGGCCCGCCGGTGCCGCCCCGCCTGCCCCAGAGGCAACACCACAGAGTGTTGGGCCGGATAGGAGGAAGCGGTGATCAGCCCTTCCTGACTCGGCCGACCTGAACCGAAGCCCTGAGCGGCGCGAGGTCCGGCTTCAGAGGCAACCGGGGCATCCATCTCTGGCGTTTCCCGCTCATCTCGACCGATGGACGGTCCGGCGGAAAGGCACGCCGTCTCGACGGTTCCGGATCGGGTTCTCTACCAAGGGAAATACCACCACCGGGTTCGCGATTTCCGGACCGATCAGCCCGGCCAGGGCGCCGCGAGATCCAGCACCAGGGCGGCAACGGCCGGGATGTCGTCCAGCCCCGCAAATGGCAGCGCCCCGGGCGGCGGCACATCGGCAGCCACGGCACGAATCGCTGGATCCTCCGGATGCAGCCAGGGTTTGCCGTTGGCCGCGCGGTGCACCTCGATCTTAGGGTGGGCGTCGCGCTTGAAACCCTCGACGATGACCAGGTCCACGGGGTCGAGATGGGCCAACAGCTCCGGCAGGCCCGGCTCCGGCGCCCCGCGCAGCTCCGTCATCAGCGCCCAGCGCACGGAGGAAGAGACGAGCACCTGAGATGCCCCGGCCTGACGATGGGTGTGGCTGTCCTTGCCCGGTCGGTCCACATCGAAGACATGATGCGCGTGCTTGATGGTGGAGACCGACAGGCCCCGCCCCTTCAGCCAGGGGATGAGTGCCGCCAGCAGGGTGGTCTTCCCCGCCCCGCTCCAGCCCGCCAGCCCGATGACCCTCATCGGGCATCCGTGCGGAAATGGCGCATCGCGCGGCTTCGGCCGTTGGTCATTCCCGGCCTGTAGCGCCGCCTCGGCTCCCGCACCAGACGCGACGCTCCACCGGCCCCGCGGCTTGTTCCCGCGGCGGCTCGGCGTAACTAGAGCCACGCCGAATAGAGGAGCCTCCGCATGGCCGAAAGCAACCTTCGCATCCTCCTCCGCGCTCGCCCCGAGGGCCGCGTCGGCCCCGAGCATTTCGAGGTGAAGGAGGAGGCGCCACCCACCCCCCGCTCGGGGGAGGCCTTGCTCCGCAACCGCTTTCTCTCGCTGGACCCCTATATGCGCGGCCGGATGAGCGCGGCGAAGTCCTACTCCGCCCCGGTGGAGATCGGCGGCGTGATGGAAGGCCAGTCCGTCGCCCAGGTGGTCGAGGATCCGACCGGGCGCTTCCAGCCCGGCACTTGGGTGTTGGGCGGGATGGGCTGGCAACGCTTCTCCGCCGTGCCGGCCGCCACCCTCCGCCCACTCGATCCCGAGGCGGCCCCGGTGACCACCGCGCTCGGGGTGCTCGGCATGCCCGGCACCACCGCCTGGGTCGGAACGACCGAAATCGCCCCTCCCCGCCCCGGGGAAACCTTCGTGGTCTCGGCTGCCTCCGGCGCGGTGGGCAGCGTGGCCGGGCAGATCGCCATGCGGATGGGCGCCAAGGTGGTGGGCATCGCCGGAGGCCCGGAGAAATGCTCCTTCGTCCGGGACGAGCTGGGCTTTCCGGAATGCGTGGATCATCGCGCCCCGGACTTCCCGGCCCGTCTCATGGCGGCCTGCCCCAATGGGATCGACAGCTACTTCGAGAATGTCGGCGGGGTCGTGCAGAAGGCCGTCTGGCCGCTGATGAATGAGTTCGGCCGTATCGCCTTCTGCGGGATGGTGGCGGAGTACAATGACGAGCATCCCCTGCCCGGCCCGAATCTCGGCGCCGTCGTCCGGAAGCGCCTCAAGCTCCAGGGCTTCATCGTGCGCGACCATCCCCGCGCCTTCGCCGACTGGCAGCGGATCGGTGGCGCCTGGCTGAAGGAGGGCAGGCTGAAATACCGGGAGGACATCGTGAAGGGGCTGGAGAACGCGCCCCAGGCCTTCATAGGCCTGCTGGCCGGAAAGAACTTTGGCAAGCTTATCATCGAGGTGACCTGAGGCCCTTCCGGGCGTAGAGGGGCGCCATGAAGAACGACCCCATCGCGCTCGACCGCCTCTCCGATGCCGTGGAGGCGAAGGCGCCTGCTTATACTGAGCTTTCCGATCGCATCTGGGCCATGCCCGAACTGCGCTTCGCCGAGCATCGCTCGGTGGAGGCGCAGATCGCGCAACTGGAGGCCGAGGGCTTCCGCATTACCCGCAACGTCGCGGGCATCCCTACCGCTTTCATGGCGGAGTACGGGGAGGACGGCCCGCTGATCGGCTTCCTCGGGGAGTTCGATGCCCTGGCCGGGCTTTCCCAGGAAGCTGGCATCGCCGAGCCGCGGCCGCTGGAGGCCGGGGGCAATGGCCATGGCTGCGGCCATAACCTGCTCGGCGCCGGCGCCATGCTCGCCGCCGTCTCGGCGCGCGACGCGCTGCGCGAGTCCGGGATGAAGGGCCGCGTCCGCTACTATGGCTGCCCCGGCGAGGAAGGCGGATCGGGCAAGACCTTCATGGCGCGGGAAGGCGTGTTCGATGAGTTGGACGCCGCCATCACCTGGCATCCCGGCGCCTTCAACGGCGTCATGTCCATCCGCAATCTCGCGAACTACCAGGTCTATTTCCGCTTCAAGGGCAAGGCGGCCCATGCCGCGGGTTCCCCGCATCTCGGCCGTTCCGCGCTGGATGCGGTGGAGCTGATGAATGTCGGCGTGAACTACCTGCGCGAGCACATGCCGCAGGAGGCTCGGGTTCATTACGCCATCACCAATTCCGGCGGCATTTCTCCCAATGTCGTGCAGGCGAATGCCGAGGTGCTCTATCTCATCCGCGCGCCCCGTGTGGCCGAGGCGCGCGCGCTGTTCGAGCGCGTGAAGGCCTGCGCGGAGGGCGCCGCGATCATGACCGGCACGAGCTGGTCGTTCGAGATCGACAAGGCCTGCTCGGAAACCCTGCAGAACCGCACGCTGGACATGGCGCTGCACGGCAACTTCCAGGCCCTGGGTGCGCCACACTATGACGAGGCGGACCAGCGCTTCGCCAGCGAGATCCGGCGCAGCCTCACGGAGGAGGACATCGCCTCCGAAGTGGCAAGCTTCGGCGCCGATCCTGGCTTCGCCCATGTCGCGCTGCATGAGGACGTGCTGCCCTTCGACGGCAATCCGATCACCCAGGCCGGTTCCACCGATGTGGGTGACGTCTCCCAGATCGTGCCGACCGTGCAGGCCTGGGGCGCCTGCTGGGCCGTGGGCACGCCGTTCCACACTTGGCAGGCGGTGGCGCAAGGCCAATCACCCCACGCCCACAAGGGCATGGTGCAGGCGGCCAAAGTCATGGCCGCAACGGCGCTTGATGGGTTCCGCGATCCCGAGCTGCTTGCACGGGCCAAGGCGGAGTTGGTGAAGCGCCGGGGCGGGCAGCCCTATAGCTGCCCCATCCCGCCGGACGTGGTAGCGCCGCCGCTGCGGCAGGGACGGTAGGAAGTACCGGGCGCGCCAGCATCACCAGCGCGCTCCGGGTCGCGAAAGCCGTGAGGTGGCCGGGGAAAATGCCTTTCCCCGGCCTTCTCATTCACAGGCAGCCTCCGGACCAGACCGGAATCACAGCACGAAGTCGTCGGCCTTCAGGGCCATATCAACCGGCAGGGCGATCTGGAAATCCGCCTTCCCATCGCCGTCCACATCGGCCTCCACCAGCGTGAGAGCCTCCTGCTCGTCGATGCGCAACTCGCCGGCTTTTCCGGCAAAGTCGTCGGCGCCGATGAAGGCAAAGTCCTGGTCACCGCTCCGGTCAGTTCGCGCATCGATCCTGCTCAGGTCGATCTGGTCGGCCGACGGGTTGAAGTCAGTAATGACGGATCGGCCGTCTCCGGCTGGGCTCTCCTCGATGCTTGTGAACACCAATTCGCCGCGTCCGGCTTCGCGATCCAGCGTGTCGTCCCTATTTCCGCCGGACAGGGCATCGCTACTGGTGCCGAGCGATAGCGTGCCGTTGCCATCCCCCTTGCCCGGCGTTCCAGCACTGCCCACTGTGCTCAGGACCTCGTCTGCCGCGCTTTCCTTCGAAGGATCAGCATTGCCGGCTCCCTTCAGATCCTCGCCGTCACTCGGCTCCGAGGATGTCTCGCCATCGCTGGAGCCATCATTGCCATCCATATCGCCTTCGGCGGTCGCGGGCTTGCCAGCCCCCGCCCCTGAGCCGAGCCGGCCCACGCCGGCGTGGCTTAGAATTTCCGCCTTTACCTCGGATGCTGAAGCCAGCTCATAGTCATAGGGTACATCGTAATGTGTGGTGGATTTTCCATCCGCTGCGCTGGCCTCGTCGCCGCCGACATTGCCCCAGCTGACATTATCGAGCTCGTTTCCCCGCAGGTTCCAGTATCCGATCTCCTTGCTGTCGAGGCTGACGATCGGATCCCGCACATTCTCAAACACGTTGTTCTCGATCAGGCCTTCCGCCCCCATGCGCAGGTTGATCGCGGAGGTCTCCACCTCAGAATAGTAGTTGTTGTAGACATGGACATATCCGTCGCGGATGCTTGGAGCGCGGGATCCGATATTCTCGAAGATATTGCCACTGTAGGTGACGTAGCGGGCACCCTCATCGCTGTCGCTGTAGCCGTTCAATGACACCTTGTGGTGGTCGTGGAAGTTGTTGTTGGAGACAGTAACGTACTCCACGCCGCGCTTCATATCGAGCAGGCCGTCATACTCGTCCTTGCCAACGGACATGGAGCTGTAGAACTCGTTGTGGTCGATCCAGATGTTATGGGCGCCGCCCTCCATCCCGATCGCGTCCTTGGGCCCGCTCCCCACATCATGGATCGAGAGATTTTGGATGGTGATGTTCGACGAGCCGTCCTTGATCCGGATGCCGATTCCGTCGAACTCCGCACCGTCACCTGTGCCGATGATCGATAAGTTGTGGACGTCGGCGATGTCGATCACCTCGGCCCCCGTGTTGCCGGTGGTGATCTCCCCATCAACGCGGACGGTCAGCGGAGCCGAACCGGCCGCCTTGATGGCCTCGAGCAACTCCCGGCCGGTGGAAACCGTGACGGTGCTTCCGCCACTTCCACCAGAAGTTCCGCCATTAAGGGACGCGAAGCCGTGCGCTAGACTGGAAGCCATGCTACATCCCCCGGAATATCTTAAGTTATGATTGGCCATTTGGTGGCCGCCGCTTTGTTACCGGCCAAGATGAAACGGGGGCAATCCGTGCGTTTGAGTCAAACCGAAGGAACGTTGAATTTTCTGCAATGAAGTTCGTTAGATCCTTTTCATGACGGATATATTCCTTCCAGGAACAAGGAAGCAATTCAAGATCACGCTGTTGCAGCATGTAGGCAACAACTGATGTTCTTTATCCCGGTGCTTTGGCGTGTGCGGGAATGATACCTCACTTCTGCACGCACGAGATGTACGTAAAGTAAAAAAGTAGGTGCCGAGGTCTGGAACGACTTGCCAAAAGGAGGGTGGCGTGGTCACCCCGGCACCTCCACCAACTCCTCCCCCGCCGCCGGCGCGCAACTCCCTCCGCTGACTTCGAATCCCGGAACGCCCCCGGCCGGCCGCATGATAAACCGGCCGCGCGGCACGAGCCCGCGCTTCGTTGAACGGCCCCTCCCGCGACAGCACGCGGCAGATATGCGAGAATGCCCGCATGGGTCAGTTGCTGCTGCTGCGTCACGCCAAGTCGGCCTGGGATGATCCCGCCCTACCGGACCATGCCCGCCCGCTGAACGCCCGGGGCCGCCGTGCCGCCGCGGCCATGGCGGGGGCCATGCGGAATCTGGGGCTCCGGCCCGATCTGGTTCTGGTCTCTTCCTCCCGCCGCACCCTTCAGACGCTGGAGGTGCTGGGCACGCTTGACGGTCCGCCGCGTGTGGAGCCGATGGACGATCTTTACCTCGCTCCCTGGCCCCGACTGCTGGAGGCGGTACGGGAGGTGCCAGACACTGTGCGGAGCGTTCTGCTCATAGCCCATAACCCGGGCCTGCATGACCTGGCGCTCAATTTGGCCGGCGAGGTCTCCGCCCCCTCCGGGCAAGCGCTTGCCGAAGCCTATCCCACCGCCTCCCTCGCCGAGTTCGCAGTGGAAGGGCCTTGGTGTGCGCTCGGGCCCGAACGGGCGCAACTCATACGCTTCCTACAACCGCGCGACCTGCCGGAACTGGCCGCCTGACATCGGCACAGAGGCACCAAGACGAGCGATCCTGGATGAATGAAGCTTCCGAGTCTCTCTGGAGCGCATCTGCTTTTCGAAAAAGAGTGCTGCCGCCCCTCCTCCCTGCACATGGCCGGGATCACCGCCCCGCCCCCGAAGCAGGGTAAGGACAGGGTCGCAGAGGCCGATTCCTCCACTCGGGGCTTTCGAATTCGCTGCCCTCGACCGTTACCTGGGGCAGGACCTTTGTTCCCGGCCTAACCTGACCAGCCTCGGGGCGAGGCACGGTCAAGGGAAGACCGCCGCCACGTTACTTGCGGCGGATCCTTAGCCAGGAGATTTGCGCCGGATCCGGCAGCCAGATGACCTCCGGCTCGTTTGACGACTAGGCGTCATCCAGCCAGCTTCTGAGGATCGGGCTGTGCAACGCTTGGCTACGCGCGGCGCACCTGCTTCGCGGGGCCCGTCGCGAGAGATCTGGCTTCAGCACTGAACACCGCCCGCCTACGGAGACGCGTGATGGCGAGTTTCCCGAAATCATCCCTGACGAGCTGTCTGATGAAGATTTCTTCAGATCGCTGCGGGAATTCCGAAGCCTGGCCAGGCTCGACAGCGAAATCGGCTCGGCCCCAGGCTGCTGAACGAAGTTGGCCCGGCTTGTGCCGGGCCGGCGGGGCTTGCTAGGCAGGCCACAGTGCTTCCCCGTCGCCGAATCTTCCGTCCTGCCCCATCCCCTCGTGCCTGGCGCGGGCCCTTGCTGTTGCTCGGCTTGGCAGCCGGTGCGGCGATGCTGATCGGGCTGGGTGGCCCCACACAGCTTTTCGGGGACTCGCCGCGCGAGCAGGACTGGACCGCCACGCCCTCCGAGGTCCGGGTGGTGGATGGCGACACGCTTCGCCTTTCCGACCGGGTCGTGCGGCTTTCGGGCCTTAAGGCTCCGGCGCGCGGCGAAACCTGTCGTGATCCCGGCGGCCGGGAATTCGATTGCGGCGCGGGATCGGCCGAGGCGCTATCGCGGCTGGTGGCTGGGCGTGCCGTGGAATGCCGTGTCCGCGGGCGGGACCGCTACGGCCGAGGTCTGGCCCGGTGCGAGGCCGGCGGCGTGGAATTGAACGGCGCCCTCGTCTCCTCTGGCTGGGCACTGGGGGAGGAGAGTGCGCTGGCCTCCCTGGAGCAGGCGGCACGTTCGGCGGGCCGCGGCCTTTGGGGCGCCGGGGCACGGGCGCCCGAGGCCTGGCAGGGCCGCCGCTAGGGCCTTCGGGCCTGACATGCGGCTGACGCGCCGCGGCGTATCCGGTGCCGCGGATGGACAAGCCCGCGCTCTGGCCTATCTTGCGCCGCACCATCCCGAAGGATCGGTGACGGACCGGCCCAGGCCGCCCCGCGCGCCGCGCCCCCGGAATAAGGTGTCCACCAAGACGGCCGGTCGTACCGGCTGGAGGATCAACGCATGAGCGACACGTCCCCGCAGGGGTCCGTCACCCTCACCCTCGACGGCACGAACAAGTCGAGCCGAGCTCCGCTGGTGCAGGCGAGCATCGGCCCGGCTGTTGCGGACATCAAGAAGCTCTATGCCGACCTCGGCATCTTCACCTTCGATCCCGGCTTCGGCATGACCGCGGCTTGCGAGAGCAAGATCACCTATATTGATGGCGACAAGGGCGTCCTGCTCTATCGCGGCTACCCGATCGAGCAGCTCGCCGAGAACTCCGACTTCACCGAAGTCTCCTACCTGCTGCTGAATGGTGAGCTGCCGAGCAAGCAGCAGCTGAAGGAGTTCACCCACAACGTCACCATGCACACCATGGTGCATGAGCAGATCCGCCGCTTCTTCGACGGCTTCCGCCGCGACGCCCATCCGATGGCGATCCTCTGCGGTGTGGTCGGCGCCCTCTCGGCCTTCTACCACGACGCTCTCGATATCAATGATCCGCGTCAGCGCGAGATCTCGGCCTTCCGCCTGATCGCGAAGCTCCCGACGATCGCAGCGATGGCCTACAAGTACTCGATCGGGCAGCCCTTCGTGTATCCGCGCAATGACCTGAACTACGCGGAGAACTTCCTGTATATGCTCAATGCCGTTCCGGCGGAGGAGTACAAGGTCAACCCGATCCTCTCCCGCGCCATGGACCGCATTCTGGTCCTGCATGCGGATCATGAGCAGAACGCCTCGACCTCTACCGTACGCCTCGCCGGCTCCACCGGCGCGAATCCCTACGCCTGCATCGCGGCGGGAATCGCGGCGCTTTGGGGCCCCGCACATGGCGGCGCGAACGAGGCGGTTCTGAAGATGCTGACCGAGATCGGCCGCCCGGAGAACATCCCGGACTTCATCAGCAAGGTGAAGGACAAGAACTCCCACGTGAAGCTCATGGGCTTCGGCCACCGGGTCTATAAGAACTTCGACCCGCGCGCGAAGATCATGAAAGAGACCTGCCACGAAGTGCTGGCCGAGCTCGGCATCAAGGACGAGCCGCTGCTCGACATGGCGATGGAGATGGAGCGGATTGCGCTGGAGGATGAGTATTTCGTCTCCCGCAAGCTCTACCCGAACGTGGACTTCTATTCAGGCATTATCCTGAAGGCGATGGGCATTCCGACGAGCATGTTCACCGTGCTCTTCGCGGTGGCGCGTACCGTCGGCTGGGTGAGCCAGTGGAAGGAGATGATCGAGGACCCGGCGCAGCGCATCGGCCGCCCGCGTCAGGTCTATACGGGGGCGACAACCCGCGATTACGTTCCCGTCGACAGCCGCAGCTAATCTCTGCAGCCGGCGCTGCCCACAAAGTTGAAGGGACCCGCTCCGATAGGGGGCGGGTTCTTTCGTTTTATAGTACCTAGAGTTGAGCTGGAACAAACTTCACAATCCGCTCGAAAATTTCCCCCCACCTTTATGTATTCGCCTAGAAAAATTCCGATCGTCTTTCCGCAATATTGAGAACATCGGGCGAAAAAGGTCTTAGAAATGTAACCTTCCACCATACAATGTCTTAATGTTCTATTAATGTTCTCTTGATAACGACATAGTGACTGATCTTTTCTACTTTCAGTTGCAGGCCAAAGGTCTTCTTCACGTGAAGATTGCATCACCCCAACTGGATGCGTGTGCCCCGTCGCTGGATGAACTTGTCCGCCGACAGCTGCGTCGCTGGCCCCAGCACCCGCCCGGTGCACCCGTGAATGCCAAGCAGCCCGGCACTTGGCTCCGTGCCCGCCCAGGCGACCCAAAAGCCGCAAGTCAGCCCTTTCTACGGCTCCCGGGCACCAACCGCCTCCGTACGCTGCCAGACGGGCTCTGGCTTCACTTCTCGCCGGACCCTGCTGACCCCTACGCGGACATTCTCTGCATCGAGGCCTGCTCGAGCCTGCAGAATCTCTTGGACAAGCGGTCGCGTTTCGCCCCCTCCACCACCTCACTCCTGGCGGTCTGCCCTCTGGCTTGGCTGCTAGCCCCGTGCCAGCCGCATGACCCAACTCCACGTTGGAAGCTTATCCGCCTCATTCGGGCGGAACCGGCCGAAGCTCTCTCGCTGCCGGTCCGGGACGTACGGGTGCTCTACGGGTTGAAGTCTCGCCAGTACGATGGATTCGCCCGCACTCAGATGCCGCAGGCCCACGAGTATTTCTGCCCGATGGAGGCGCTGATCGCCGAACGGGGCGACGAGAACCCGGCGATGCGCGCTCTTCTCGCCCGCGCCAGTGCCACAGCGAACTTCATGCACCTGCCGGGCTGATGAAAACCAGACGTGTCGGTGCGGCGGTGCCGGGCCGGCCCATGGGCTCTGGCACTGGGACCAATACATCAAAGGCGCCTGCCCAAATCAGCCGGCCGGCCAATCAGATCGACAGGTCCGACGAGCCCAGAACTTCTACCAGGAACAGGCACCGGTACATTGCTGCGCCTCTTGAGGCCACGGCTCCGCCCCCCCCCTGGATCCCGGGCCGCCTCTCTCCCGCCTTTCTGCCCCTTTCGGACAGCCCGTCTGCAGCGCCCGCCGCGTGGCAGCAATCAATGCGAGCCGAGGAAGCCCGGCCACCAGGCACGTCTGGGCTTCGCGCAAATGCCCATACTCTGCGTTCTATTGCTCAGAGCACCAAAAACCCAGCGGGAGGACCTGCCGGGGGAGTTTGGTCTGGAATGAGGATGCCTAACAGTAGCCAGGCACTCACCTCACCGCATCCAAATGAATGCGGGTTGCGCATCTGCCCGCTGAGGAGCGGCACGACTGGCCATCAAGCGGACCTCCAGGACGACTGTTACGTCAAGCAACCGGGCGCACCATTCGCAGGCTTCTCAAACCTCCTTCGGAATGGAGGCAGCTTCCATACCGCTCGGTGGCTGTGGAAACGTTTCCCCAAAAGCAACGCCGGGCGACATGGTGCCAGCGGCCTGTTTCCTCCCTAGAAAGGTCGTGATGGGGCGATCAACAGCCCCTTCTCGCGCTCAGCTTTCTGAAATAGGGCTGAACCGTTCGGCCTGCGTCGCAGCCTGGACCAGCCGCAGAGCTTCCGCGGCTTGGACGGGTCTGCTGAACAGGAAGCCCTGTCCCTCATTGTAGCCATCCTTGCGCAAGGCCGCGAGCTGATGCGCCGTCTCGATTCCTTCGGCCGTGGTTGTGATGCAAAGCCCGGCACCAAGGCCAGCAACCGCACGCACGATGGCCCGGGCCTCGGCCCCGTGCGGAAGATCGCCGACGAAGGAGCGGTCCAGCTTGATCTTGTCGAAGGGGAAGCTGCGCAGATAGCCGAGAGAGGAATAGCCCGTTCCGAAGTCGTCCATCGCAATCCGGATCCCCAGGCGCCGCAGATCCTGAAGCACAGCCAGGTTGCCGTTGTCGTCCTGCAGCAGCACGGATTCCGTGATCTCCAACTGCAGCCGGCAGGGCTCCAACCCGGCGGCAGTAAGCGCCGCGCGGACGGTATCGACCAGGACCCTGCTGCGGAACTGCACCGGCGAGAGGTTAACCGCGACACTGATATCGGACGGCCAGGTCGCAGCCTGCCGACAGGCTTCACGCAGCGCCCATTCACCGATCTGGATGATGAGGCCGGTTTCCTCGGCGACCGGGATGAAGTCGGCGGGGGAGATCATGCCGCGCTCGGGGTGGCGCCAGCGTAGCAGCGCCTCGAAGCAGCTGATCGCGCCGGTGCCGAGATTGATTAGCGGCTGGTAGTGCAGCTCGAACTCGTCCCTGGCCAGGGCTTCGCGAAGCGCCAGCTTGATCACCTGTCGCGCGCGAATGCTTTCATCCATACCCGGTTCGAAGAAGCGGTGAACGCCGCGGCCATCCCCCTTGGCCCTGTAAAGGGCCATGTCGGCGGCCTTCAGCAGCTCATCAGGATTGCCGCCATCCTCGGGCACGAAGGCCACGCCGATGCTGGTGCCGATGGCAACCTGCTGCCCATCCAACTCGAAGGGCGCAGACAGGGCAGCCACGATGCGCCGGGCGAGCTCGTCGGCATCCTCGTTGGACCGGATGGCGGTCTGGATGATGGCGAACTCGTCACCGCCGAAGCGGGCCACCGTGTCGGAACCCCGCACGCATTGCTGCAGGCGGTCGGCCACTTGCCGCAGCAGGGCGTCGCCCGCCGGGTGCCCGAGGGTGTCGTTGACCGCCTTGAAGCCATCCAGGTCGAGGTAATGGACCGCGGCCCGGGCGCCATGGCGGCTGTCGAGCAACGCCCGCTCCAGTTGCTCGCGGAAGAAGATCCGGTTCGGCAGGCTGGTCAGCCCGTCGTGGCGCGCCATATGGGCGATCCGTTCCTGCGCGATCAGGCGCTCCTGCTCAGCCTTCCGCCGCTCCGTCACGTCGCGAAAGAAGATGGAGATTCCCTCAGCACTCGAATAGGCATGCACCTCCAGCCAGCAGCCAAGCGCGTGCAGGTATTCCTCGAAGGCCACCGGCATCTGCTGGTCCATGGCGCGCTGGTAGTTACGTGCGAAGATCCCCTCCGCCTCGTCCGGGAATATCTCCCACAAGCTCAGCCCAAGGCGGGGCTTCCGGTCACCCAGCGTTCGCTCCGCATTGCCGTTGAGGTAGGTCACCCGCCAATCTCGATCGAGCACGACCACGCTGTCCATCGTGCTTTCCAGCACGGAGGAGAGGCGCGCCGCAGCGGCCTCAGCCCTCATGCGTGCATGCTCGATTTCCGTGACGTCACGGGAGATCGCCAGCAGTTGCGCGGGAAGGTCGTCCGGCCCGGGAATGGCACGCAATACGTTGTGGAAGCAGCGACGCTCACCCTTGAACGTCAGACAGGACGCGCTGAACTCAACGGCTTCCCCGCGCTGCGCCCGCTCAACCGCGTTCTCCACCAAGCCCCTGCTTTCCGCAGGCCAGACATCGGCCCACGGCTTACCTTCGATGGCGGAGAGGTCCTCGACCCCCAGAAGGCGCTGCCCGGGGCTACTCATGAAGAGCACCCTGCCCTGCAGGTCGAGCACCTTCATGCATTCCGGATTGGCCTCCAGAATGCTGCGGCTGAAAACCTCGCTGGCCCGCAACGCCTCTTCGGCCGCCCTGCGGTCATGAACATCCTCGGTGGAGCCATACCAGCGTACAATCCGGCCCTCTGCGTCTCGGCGTGCGGCAGCGCGCCCGCGGAACCAGCGGTAGCTTCCATCGGGCAGGCGCAGGCGCTTCTCGTGATCGACGCGCGTGCCGGTCGCGAGGGCATTCATCCAGTTTCGCTGCGTGTCAGCGAGATCGTCCGGATGGATCAGGCGCATCCAGCCGGTGCCGACGCTAGCATCATGACTCAGCCCAAAGAGCTCCCGAAAACGGGGAGAGATCTCCAGCAGCATACCGTCCGGATCGGTGGTGAAGGGAAATTGCGGGTTGAGTTCGACGAAGTGGCGATAGTGATCCTCGCTCTCGCGCAGCGCCAGTTCCATGGCTCGCCGCTCTGAAATGTCCAGGACGGACCCGATATAGCCAAGGAAGGTTCCGTCCGGCGCGAAGCGTGGGTCGGCAGTATCGATCACCCAGGCATAGCCTCCCTCGGCGCGGCGCAGACGATACTCCGTCCGGAAGCACTCGTGCCGTGCATTGGCCGCCGTGAATGCCTGCTCGACAGCACCGCGGTCGTCGGGGTGGATGGCCTCGATCCAGCCAAGGCCCTGAACATCGGCATCACTCTGTCCGGTCGTCTCGTGCCAGAGGCGGTTCGAGAAGGTGCAGGCACCCGTCTCGTCGCTCACCCAGATCATGACCGGGGCTTCGTCCGCCATGGCGCGGAAGCGCAGCTCACTCTCACGCAGGGCCTGCTCGGCCAGCTTGCGCTCGTTGATGTCTTCGAGCGTTCCGTACCAGCGGAGCACACGGCCGCCGGCGTCCCGTCGGGGGGTTGCGCGCACGTGAACCCAGCGATAGCCGCCACCGGCCTGCCTGTAGCGGCACTCCTTTGAGAAGCTCTCGCCGCGCTCAACCGCGCGCTGCCATTCCGCCATCGTGGCCGCTAAGTCTTCTGAGTGTAGGGCAGCAGCAAAACCGGTTCCGAGCGTCTCCTCCACCGTCATCCCCGTGCGCTCGCACCAGCGCGCGCCGATATCGAGGACCGCTCCCGTCGGATCGGCCGTCCAAGGGATCAGGGGACTCAGATCCAGAGTATAGCGGTAACGCTCCTCACGCTCGCGGAGAGTGATCTCGGCGAGCTTGCGGTCGTGGATCTCCTCGAGCGTGCCGTACCAGCGGAGGATCCGCCCCCCATCGTCCCGGAGCGCGGTCGCGCGGGCATGAACCCAGCGAAAGGTGCCGTCCTTCAGACGGTAGCGATACTCCATCGAGAATGCCTCGCCCGTCTGCACGGAGAAGGCCCAGTTCTGGCTGGTCTCAGGCAAATCTTCGGGGTGGACCGCCGAGGCCCAGGCGCCTCCCAGGGTCTGCTCGGGCGTGCGGCCGGTTCGCCCGTACCAGCGCTCCGCCACGTCGATGATCATGCCTTGCGGGTCGGCCGACCAGGCGATGAGGGGGCTCAGTTCCACCGTCGCCTGATAGCGCTCCTTGCTTTCGCGCAGAGCCGCTTCGGTCCTCTTCGTCTCTGTGATGTCGGCGCAGGAGACGATGATGAAGGGCTCCTCCCCAGCGGGGCCGGCCAGCATCACCAGGCGCTTGCGCGTCTGCAGGATATGAACAACGCCATCGTGCAGGGTGAGGCTTTCCTCAACCTGCCGCTCCTCCCCGGTCGTGAAGACCTCGTCATCGAGGGCAGTGTACCCGTCCGCCTGGTCGGCGGGGACCAGATCATGATCCGTCTGGCCCAGCAATTCCTCACGCGGGCGGCGCATGAGCGCACACCACGCGTCATTCATCAGCAACCACCGATGCGCTCGATCCTTGACCAGGACTGGATAAGGCACCCCGTCGAGTAGCCGTTCAAGCGACTGCACCGGGTTGAAGCCAGGAGCAATTGCGGAAAACGGCCGCTTCTGAGCGTCTGCGACCCGCAGCAGAGCCTGGGAGATAAAGCCGTCCATCCTGGGCCGTTCCTCATCAGAGCTGAAGGGGGCAAGCTTCCCCATCGCTGGCTGGTTAACAGCAATGTAATCACGATTCTGTGAGTTATCAATACAATTCTGAGGAAGAGAATACTTGTTCCTTCTCCGCAATCTTCGGAGCGACTGACTCCTCTCGGAGAGGGCAGTAGCGGGACCTAGAATATGGTGGACTGCAGGTGGCCCAGGCTTGGGCGCATGCTGCATCTGGAGCGCCAGAGTGCGCATTTGCTAAGCTCTCACGCCTCAAACGCATCCTGGATCGCGCCAGACGCTGTAGGCTGTAGAGAGAAGCCAGTTGCACCTCATGAGTAAGGAGGTTCGGAAGGAGCCCTGAGGTGCTGCGCGGTCGAGATCCGGTTCGACCAAGCGCCGGACGGCTGCTGCATCGCCAAACCAGGTCAGCTCAGGAGATTCATCGCTCCAGCGGTATTGAGTCCGCTTGAGCAGGGCCGAGTGGGTTCGATGCCCCAGGCGGCGCTAGCGGCTTCCGAAACTGGAGAGGACCCAGCGTTCGACAGATGCGGTGGAGGACAGCCTTGATGGCGATCAAGCTCCCAGGACTCGGCTGTACGGCGGGCAGACACAGCCCGCCAGAACAACCGACGCCCTGCCCGATTACCGGTCGGCCGCCCTCCAAGGCTGCTGGCCGGGACTCAAGGAATGTCGCTGCAATGCCGGTTAAGCCCAAGCGGGAGGCTCGGCGCCTGCAACGAGCATACCCAGCCGGGAGCAAGATGATGAAGGACTGCTCCCAACCCACAGCTCGTAAGCGCGTCCGGCATAATCGCCCTGCCAGCCCGAGCCGGACCCGAGACCAACTGGGACATCCTAGCCTTCGTGAAGCAGTTCCTGACGCCACTCTATCCCGAAGAGCGACGCAGTGGCGCTAGGCAACCCAATCGCCCTGGAGGCACTAGCCTGTGAGCAACTACCGGATTCAGTATGGGAGAGGAGGCACTGTCCTGCCGCCCTGTGCTGGCAGCCGATACTTGTGCAAGAAACTGAGCTAATTCTTTGAAAGCTTTGGCGCGCCCGAAAGGATTCGAACCTCTGACCCCCAGATTCGTAGTCTGGTGCTCTATCCAGCTGAGCTACGGGCGCATCACCAAAGATCAAAGAACAATCGGCCTGGAGCTTAGCGCGCTCGAGAGGATTCGAACCCCTAACCCCCAGATCCGTAGTCTAGTGCTCTATCCAGTTGAGCTACGAGCGCTCGCCTTGGGCCGCGAAATAGCCCTAAGGCCGAAGGCGCGCAAGCCCCTCAGGCTGCCATTTTATCGAGTTCGCGCACAACGGCCTCGCCCATCACCGAGGTGCCGACGCGAGCAGCACCGGGCACCATGATGTCGGCCGTGCGCAGGCCGCCAGCGAGCACCTTCTCCACTGCACTCTCCAGCAGCCTTGCGTCTTCCTCCATGCCGAAGGACCAGCGCAGCAGCATGGCGAAGGAGAGGATCTGCGCGCAGGGGTTGGCGATGCCCCTCCCTGCGATGTCAGGCGCCGACCCATGGATCGGCTCGTAGAGCGCGTTGCGGCGTCCGCTCGAATCCGGGGCGCCGAGCGTGGCGGAAGGCAGCATGCCCAGGCTGCCCGTCACCGCCGCGGCCAGGTCCGAGAGCAGATCGCCAAAGAGATTGCTCGCGAGGACGACATCGAACTGCTTGGGCCGGGATGCCAACTGCATCGCACAATTGTCGGCATACATGTGCGACAGCTCGACATCGGCGAACTCGGTCTTGCCGACCTGCGTGACGATCTCACGCCAGAATCGGCCGGACTGCATGACATTCGCCTTATCGACGCTTGTCAGCTTCCCAGTCCGCTTGCGCGCCAGTTCGAAGCCAACGCGTGCAACGCGGGCGATCTCCTCCTCCGAGTAGGTCTCGGTGTCGTAGCCGCGACGCATGCCGCTCGGCAGCGTCTCGATCCCGCGCGGCTCGCCGAAATAGATGCCGCCCGTGCTCTCGCGCACGATCATAAGGTCGAGACCATCGACCAGATCAGCCTTCAGCGAGGAAGCCTGGGCCAGAGGCGCCCAGACCAGCGCAGGGCGCAGATTGGCGAAAAGGCCCAGATCCTTGCGCAGACGCAGGATACCCAGCTCAGGCCGGTTCTCGAAGGGCAGCGAATCCCATTTCGGTCCGCCGACGGAGCCGAACAGGACCGCATCCGCCCGAAGCGCCTTCTCCACCGTGCTGTCCGGGCAGGGATGGCCCTCCGCATCGATGGCGGCGCCGCCGACCAGCCCCTCCTCGATGTCAAAGCTCACATGGCGACGGCGATCCATCCAGTCCACCACGCGGCGGACCTCGCGCATCACCTCGGGGCCGATGCCGTCACCAGGCAGCACCAGCAACTTCTTATTCGCGGGCATTCGGACGCTCCTTGGGCGCGGTGGCTCAGCCGTAAAGCCAGGGCTGGGCAGCGCGTTGCTTCTGCTCGAAGCCCTCGATCACCGAAGCGCGCTGCATGGTCTCGCCAATATCATCGAGCCCATTCAGCAGCCGATGCCGGCGAAGTGGATCGACCTCGAAGGGAATTTCCTCCCCGTTCGGGCGAACGACGACCTGGCGCTCGAGATCGACGGTGATGCGGGAATTCGCCCCCATTCGGGCGTCCTCCATCAGCGCATCGCAGATCTCACGCGGCAGCTTGATCGGCAGGATGCCGTTCTTGAAGCTGTTATTGAAGAAAATGTCGGCGAAGTCCGGCGCAATGACGCAGCGGATGCCGAAATCGAGCAGCGCCCAGGGTGCATGTTCGCGCGACGAGCCGCAGCCGAAATTCTCATGCGCAATGAGAATTTCGGCATGGCGATAAGGCTCCTGGTTCAGGACGAAATCGGGCTTCTCCGAACCATCGTCATTGAAGCGCATATCGGCGAAGGCGGCGCGACCCAGGCCCTTGCGCTCGATGGTCTTGAGAAAGCGCGCCGGGATGATCTTGTCGGTGTCGACATTCGCCATTGGCAGCGGTGCCGCGATGCCGGTCAGGGTGGTGAAAGGCGTCACGACATCAGCTCCCGCACATCAGTCAGGTGACCCGTCACGGCGGCCGCAGCGGCCATGGCCGGAGACACCAGATGCGTCCGTCCGCCCTTGCCCTGCCGGCCCTCGAAATTGCGGTTCGAGGTGGAGGCGCAGCGCTGGCCCGGCCCGATCCGGTCGGGGTTCATGCCGAGGCACATCGAGCACCCGGCCTCCCGCCACTCGAAGCCAGCCTCCTTCAGGATGGCATCCAGGCCTTCCTGCTCAGCCTGCTCCTTCACGAGGCCAGAGCCGGGCACGATCATCGCGCGCACGCCCTCGGCCACCTTGCGGCCCCGCGCGACCTGGGCAGCGGCGCGGATGTCCTCGATCCGACCATTGGTGCAGGACCCGACGAAGACGACGTCGACTTTCAAATCCTGTAGCCGCTGGCCGGGCGTCAGGCCCATATACTCCACCATGCGGCGAAGCTGCGCGCGGCGTGCCTCGTCGGCGCTGCTCTCCGGATCCGGCACCACGCCGGTGATAGGCAGCACATCCTCGGGCGAAGTACCCCAGGTGACCATCGGAACGATCTCGGAGGCATCGAGCACGACCTCCTTGTCGAAATGCGCGCCCTCATCCGTAGGCAGCGTCTTCCACCACTGAATGGCGCGCTCCAGCGCGTCGCCCTTGGGCGCCATCGGGCGGCTGCGGACATATTCGAAGGTGGTTTCGTCCGGCGCGATCATGCCGGCGCGGGCACCCGCCTCGATCGACATGTTGCAGACCGTCATACGGCCGGCCATGTCGAGAGCGCGGATCGCCTCCCCGGCGTATTCGATCACATGGCCGGTGCCGCCGGCCGTGCCAATCTTGCCGATGATGGCCAGCACGATGTCCTTGGCCGTGCAGCCGAAGGGCAGCTTGCCGTTCACCGTCACCCGCATGTTCTTCGCGGGCTTCTGCAGCAGGGTCTGAGTGGCGAGCACATGCTCGACCTCGGAGGTGCCGATGCCGAAGGCCAGCGCACCCATCGCGCCATGGGTGGAGGTGTGGCTATCGCCGCAGACAATCGTCATGCCCGGGAGCGAGATACCCAGCTCCGGCCCGATGATGTGCACGATGCCCTGCCGCTTGTCATTCAGCGGGATGTAGTTCACCCCGAACTCAACGACGTTCTTCTCCAGCGTCGCGACCTGCAGCGCGCTCTCCGGCTCCTGAATGCCGGTGAAGCGGGTGGCGTCGGTCGGAACATTGTGGTCCGTGACGGCGATGGTGCCGTCCAGCCGGTGGACACGGCGCCCGGCGGCACGCAGCCCTTCAAAGGCCTGCGGGCTGGTCACCTCATGGACGAGGTGGCGATCGATGTAGAGGAGGGCCGTTCCATCCGGAAGCTGCTCGACGACGTGAGCGTCCCAGATCTTGTCGAACAAAGTACGCGGCTTCGTGGCCGACATGTGCTTTCCCTCCATACTCCATCGGAAAACGGCCCGCCGGTCTTCCGGCGGGCCGCGTCCGACTTACGCCTGCTGCTCGTTCAGCTGTTCGCCAGCGGCAACCGGGCTCTCCGCCACCGCGGAAGCACCGCCCTTGCCACGGACCGCAGCGCGCTCCTGGATGCGGGCCGACTTACCGGTGCGGCCACGCAGGTAATACAGCTTGGCGCGGCGAACCTTGCCGCGGCGCACCACCTGGATCTCCGCCACGTTCGGGGAATAGAGCGGGAAGACGCGCTCCACGCCCTCGCCATAGGAGAGCTTGCGGACGGTGAAATTGCTGTTCAGCCCACGGTTGGAGCGCGCGATCACCACGCCCTCGAAGGCCTGGGTGCGGATGCGCTCGCCTTCCTGCACCTTCACCATCACGCGCACGGAATCACCGGCGGCGAAATCCGGCGTGGCGCGGGTGCTCGCCAGGCGGGTCATCTGCTCGTGCTCGAACTGCTGAAGCAGGTTCATGGCTGTGGTCCTTCTCTTCGTCTCGTTTAGGCGGGGCTTGCCGCCGGATGCAACGGCGCGCCCGCGCGCCCCTGATCTGCTTTACTGGGCTGTGTAAGGAGGTCGGGACGCCGCTCGCGCGTCACGGCCTCGGATTGCTCGCGCCGCCAGCGGGCGACCTCCGCGTGGTGGCCGGAGAGCAGGACCTCCGGCACGCGCAGGCCGCGCCACTCGGCGGGGCGGGTGTAGTGGGGATATTCGAGCAGGTTGCCCTTCTCGGAGGACGAAAAACTCTCCTCCTCCGCACTCTCGGCCGCCCCCATCACGCCGGGAATGAGGCGCACGCAGGCGTCGAGCAGCACCATGGCCGCGAGTTCCCCCCCGGAGAGGACATAGTCGCCGATCGAGACCTCGATCATGCCACGCGCCTCGATCACGCGCTGGTCCACCCCCTCATAGCGGCCGCATAGGGCCACCACGCCGGGCCCCGCCGCCAGCTCCCGCACCAGCTTCTGCCGGAGCGGCGCGCCGCGTGGGGTGAGATAGACCAACGGGCGCGTGTCACCCTCGGGCATGGCGGCGGCGCAGGCGGCATCCACCACATCCGGGCGCAGCACCATGCCGGCGCCACCCCCGAAGGGCGTGTCGTCCACCGTGCGGTGGCGGTCGGTGGCGACATCGCGAATGTCTCGCGCCTCCAGCGACCACAGCCCGCGCTCCAGTCCCCGCCCGGCAAGGGAGGTGCCCAGTGGCCCCGGGAACATGCCGGGGAACAGGGTGAGGACAGTCGCCTTCCAGCTCATGCCGCATCCCGCCCGCCGCTGCGGCGGCGCATGGAGGGACGGCGCGGCCGGGGCGTGTCGCCCGCCTCCGCCTCGCCGGGCTGGGGAGGCACGACCTCCTCCGCCGGCGGCGCGACGACGATGCGGCCCGCCGCGATCTCCACCACGGGCACCGCGGCCTTCGTGAAGGGGATCAGCATCTCGCGCCCGTTCGCATCGCGCAGCGTGATCACGCTGCCCGCGCCGAAGTCCTCGACCGAGGAGACGGTGCCGAGCGCCTCCCCGCCTTCCGTCTCGGCCCGGAGGCCAATCAGGTCGGCAAGGTAGAACTCGTCCTCCTCAGGGGGTGGCAGGGCCTCGCGCTCGACATAAAGGCGCGTGCCGGTCAGCTTCGCAGCGGCGTCACGATCAGTGACCCCTTCCACCTGCACCAGCCCCTCCGCCAGCCATTTCAGCACGAAGCGCCGCGTCCCGCTTTCATCCGAAAGCGGGCCATAGCTGGCGACGGCGGCCGGCTCGGCGGTGTAGGAGCGGATATGCACCAGCCCCCTCACCCCATGCGGGCGCCCGAATTCGCCGACCAGGATGCGACGCGACGCGGACATGGCTCTGCGGCGCTAGGCTCAGCCGTTCGCGGCAGCGGCCGCGGCGGCACGCTCCTGGGCGCGCTTCTTCGGAGCGGACTGCTTCGGCTGTTCGCGGAACACCGGCATCGGCGCCAGGCCTGCCTTGCCGAGGAACTTCGCCACGCGGTCGGTGGCCACGGCACCCTGGCTGATCCAGTGCTGCACGCGCTCATCGAACAGGCGCACGCGCTCAGCATGATCGGAGGGCAGCATCGGGTTATAGGAGCCCAGGCGCTCGATGAAGCGGCCGTCGCGCGGGGAACGGCTGTCCGCCACCACGATGTGATAGTAGGGGCGCTTCTTGGCACCGGCGCGCGCGAGGCGAATCTTAAGGCCCATGTCGTAGTCCTTCTCTCTATCTCTCTCAGAAAGGCCGTCGGTTTCCGGCGCCCGGAAGCAGGGCACCGAGCCCGCCCCGCATCAGCCCCTTCTGACCGAGCTTGTTCATCCGCTTCATCATCGCGGACATATCGTCAAACTGCTTCAGCAGCCGGTTCACATCCTGAACCGTGACACCGGCACCCGCGGCGATGCGCTTCTTGCGCGACGCCTTGATGATGTCGGGATTCTTCCGCTCCTTACGCGTCATCGAGGAGATGATGGCGGCCTGCCGGCCAATCATCTTGTCGTCGATCTTCGCGTTGGCGATCTTGTCCTTCATCGCGCCCATGCCGGGCAGCATGCCGAGGATCCCCGAGAGGTTCCCCATCTTGCCGACCTGCTTCAGCTGCGCCGCGAAGTCCTCCAGGTCGAACTGACCCTTCTGCATCTTCGCGGCCAGCTTCTCGGCCTCATCACGATCAATCGTCTCCGCCGCGCGCTCAACCAGGGAGACGATGTCGCCCATGCCGAGGATGCGGCCGGCGATACGGGACGGGTGGAAGTCCTCCAGCGCATCCAGCTTCTCGCCAGCACCGAGAAGGCGGATCGGCGCACCGGTAACAGCCCGCATGGACAGGGCGGCACCACCGCGCGCGTCGCCATCAACGCGCGTCATGACGATGCCGTTGACGCCCACGCGCTCCTGGAAATTTCGCGCGGTGTTGACCGCGTCCTGGCCCGTCATGGCGTCGACGACGAGCAGGGTCTGGTGCGGCTTGGTCGCGGCCTTCACCGCCGCGACCTCCTCCATCAGCGCATCATCAATGGAAAGACGGCCGGCGGTGTCGAGGATGACGACATCGTAGAGCTCGCGCCGCGCCGTATCCATGGCGCGGGCAGCGATCTCGAGTGGCGTCTGGCCGGGGATGATGGGCAGGCTGGTCACGCCGGCCTGGCCCGCCAGGGTCTGCAGCTGGAGCTGCGCCGCCGGGCGCTGCACGTCCAGCGAGGCCAGCAGCACCTTCTTCTTCTCGCGGCTTCGGAGCCGCAGGGCGATCTTGCCCGAGGTCGTCGTCTTGCCCGAGCCCTGGAGGCCGACCATCAGGACCGGCACCGGCGCCGGTGCATTCAGGTCCAGGCCGGGTGCCTCGGCGCCCTCCCCGCCCCCGAGCGCCTCGACCAGCGCATCATGGACGATCTTGATGACCTGCTGGGCCGGGGAAACGCTGCGAATGACCTCCGCGCCCACGGCCCGTTCACGCACGCGGTTGATCAGATCGCGCGCCACCGGCAGGGCCACATCAGCCTCCAGCAGGGCGATGCGGACCTCGCGAAGGGCCTCATTCACGTCGGCTTCCGAAAGCGATCCGCGGCGGCGGAGCTTGTCGAAGACGCCGTTCAGGCGGGTGGAGAGCGCCTCGAACATTCGGGCGGGTTCATTCCTTGTCGTTGGATTCAGCCCATGACCGATCGCGCCGCTGCGCGAGCCTTCGCGGAGCGACGGAGCCGGCACCCCTGGGGTGACCGACCGGCGGGCGGGACTGATCCCGTGAGGTACGGCGCATAAGGCCACCGCGCAGCGCTGTCAAGCTGCAAGGCCCGTTGTCGAGATCATGTCCCGGTGCCCCGGATCACGTCCGCCCCCGCAGAAAATTCACCGGCTTCATGGTTTATCTATTTTTATTCTCGAGCGTTATGCTCGTGAATTGGATGTAGTGATGTAGCTCACGCACGCCCGCACCGGAGTTGCCGATGACGCGGTCACCAACCTTTCCTTCGTCAGAACGCTCACCCCTTTCAGACACGACCAAGCACGAAGCCCTTTTGCTGGCCGTCAGGGACCTCCTCTACTATGCCCGGGCGAATAAATTGCCGCTGGCGGACAAGGTGCTGACAGATGTCCTGGCCACGCTGGATGACTGGCCGGCCGAAGAGCTTCAACGGTCTAGCTGAAGCTGCAAAAATTGCACCGAGCACGACATTCCGGGAGCCGCCGGTCTGTCATTGACCGCTGACCATACCCTGCGGCGGGTTACCCGCCCTTCCATGAAGCGGGTGCGAAAACCTGACCTTGCGGAACACTCGCGCTAGCCTTGCCTCAAACTAGGCAGGAAGAATTGAGGCCGGCTTTGCTCCCAGTCGAAGCCGGAGCCAGTATTCCCTGCCGCTCCGCCTCCCGGATTGCCGCTTCGAAGCCTGCCGCAATAATTGCCCGCTGCCTCGTCCGCCCGACCGGGTCCGCATCGATCGACGCGGAACTCAGGAGTTGAAGCAAGGACTCACGAACCCGGTCGAGGACGTCCGCCCGAGCGGCCGGCGATGCCTTACGCCGAGCGAGTCCCGCAAAGGTGGAGAGAAACACCTTTCTCACACTCTCCATTTCGAGCTCGCGTCCCGCATTCATGGCCCCGCCCCCCCCGATTTACGATGGCATCGTTATAATTCCTCCATTCGTGTCATTGTCGGAACAAATTAACAAGTACGACGCGAGCCGGATCAGAGATGCCCCGTGCGGGGATGCGAGCTGCCTCGTCCCAGGCCGTCTATTGGATGGAAGTCGTGGAATACGAAGCGCAATCCGACCAGACAGCACAGGCCCACATAGGCCCCGGCTACCGCCCCATAGAGGCGGGGCCAGAACAGAGCCTCAAAGAGAGCAGCCCCAACCAAAACCGAGAGGAGCAACAAGGCAAACGCGGCCAACGCCCTCGCAACAGGGCCGCGGCTAATCAATGTCCTTATCATTGACGCCTCCCCGAAAGGATTGCGGCAATTTAATTTTGGAAAGGTAAAACTTCCACTACTCGGGCGTTGAAAAGAAGCTGTCACATTCAACTGTTAGTAGGAAGGCCCCCTTCTGGGATCGTCCTAGCGCCTGCTGAGAGCCGGCGCGGGGCCCCCCGCCCACCCTGGTGACAACCCACACAATTCCACCCCACTGCCCCGTAAATTTCG
>NZ_JBNBZS010000008.1:0-131350 GCF_049629625.1 Roseomonas chloroacetimidivorans
TCACGTGTTACGCGGCCCGCCCCCTGCGGGTGCGGCCCGCGCGCCGGCGGCCCGCCGGCGGGGCCCCCCCCCCCTACCGTGGTCACAACCAACTCTCTTCCACCGAAGTGCCAGGAAAAGTCCGGAAAGCAGAGTGGGTGGTCGCATAACAGCACCCAGCACTGAGTTCCCGCTGTATCGCCCAGCGGTACAGAATCGCCTCACCGTCGCACTACTCAGTTTCATCCGTTGTTGTTTAGACACGCCTCGGTGGCTTGGGCACGCACCAGGGCGGTATGGATGCTCAGCTCACCTAATGGGCCGCACACCATGTCCTCAGCCTCCGCCCCGCGCATCTGGCAAGCATATAAGGACGCTCTTGCCGGCGGCACGATGCGCTGGGTCCACGGAGGGCACCCCCTGTGCACAGGCTGCCAGGAGAAGCGAGACCAGGGGTATGAGGCCGGCGCCAAG
Organism: Roseomonas chloroacetimidivorans; assembly: GCF_049629625.1. Lineage (NCBI taxonomy): Bacteria > Pseudomonadati > Pseudomonadota > Alphaproteobacteria > Acetobacterales > Roseomonadaceae > Roseomonas > Roseomonas chloroacetimidivorans. Next base: position 454 of record NZ_JBNBZS010000008.1, read on the forward strand.
CAAGATCCTGGGCAAGGCACGCCTCTTCGCCACAACTTCCGAGCACGAGATAGTGGCGTCTGCGAGCCCTTCGCCACCCAGGACGGGACTACTGTCGAAGTTCTTACCGGCCGACAGCACCACCCAGATCTGTAGCAAAGACGGTAGCAAACGCCACACGGGCCCCATGTATCAGGACCTCCGGATGATGCCTCCCTCCGCATTGCCCTGAATACAAAAGGTCTTCGGGAACATGGCGACGGCCTAAGATGACGAACGGGCTACTCTGGCCGTCCTTCCTTCCGCCTTCCACTCTCCTATCCAGCTCTCCGCGATACACTCCGGCCGATCGTCAAACGCCAAGCTGAAGGCGTCGCGCTGCCCTGCGAACCAGCCATCCCATCGGGCCCGGCGCCTCCGCGATTGCCTTCTGAAGGCTGCGCAGCTGCGCCTCAGCCTTGGATTTCGCCAAGGTCGCGTCCACGGCCTGACCGCGCGCCACTTGCTGCCCTTCCTCCAGAGCTGCGAGCCGCTGAGCCGTCACCTTCGCGATCCCATGCTTTTCGATCTGTTTTAGCCTAGCCCGGCACTCGTCCAGTTCGCGTGTCAGGCGGGCGACCTCAGTCACCAGATCTGCAGCGCGCGGGCTGGGGCCCTTCTTCACGGGCCGGGTCCGCTGGCGGTGGTTCACGACTGGCACTCCCGAAGTCGAATTCCGGCTCCCCCTCCATGTTCCGACATGAACTCCAAGCGCGCGCCCCCCATGGCAGCGCGGATGACGGCCAGGATGCTATGTTTCAACAATTCGCCTCGCTTAAGCCGCAAAGTGGTGTCCGTCGAAAAACCCCGACCACACTGGCCAGATCCGGTATTTCGCTGGCTACTGCTAGCCGAGCCATCTTGTGCTGCACAGGAAGGATTTTCGAACCGCGCCGCGATTTTTCTTGCCGAAGAGACATGCCCGGCCCGATGCCGGACGGGTTCGGGGGCGAGGGAGCGAACAGCTGCGCGGTCACCGGAGCCCGCGGCCAGGTAGCGGTTCCAGCAGAACTGCTGACCGATAACGGTGCAATGAGAGGACCAAATTAGGTCAGTGGCGTCCCGTACGGGATTATGACTGACGTTCGCTCGCGTACAGTACCGTCCGGTGTTTTGGGTCGGATCAGTTGTTTATCCCCCTCCCCGTCCGCTGCTGTCCGGTTGTGTCCGCTGCCGTCGTCGTCGCATTGTGGGGGTGATTGTGGGGGTGGGTCAGTTGTGCTTCCGCCCGACAACCGGGGGTCCGATGCCGAAGCTGACCGAGCGCGCCGTTGCCAATGCCAAGCCCAGGGACAAGGTCTACCGGCTCTCGGACGGCGATGGGCTGCTGCTGGAGGTACGCCCTGCAGGTGGGCGAGCCTGGCTGTTCCGGTTCATGCTGGCTGGCCGGCGCCGAGACATGGGGTTGGGCGCCTACCCCGCCGTTGGGCTGAAGGAGGCTCGGCAGAAGGCCAAGGCCGCCGCGGCGGAGGTGGAGAAGGGCACTGACCCCATCACTCACCGGGACACCGCCGATCGTGCCGACGCCGCTAGGAAGGCCCAGGAAGAGGAGCGGCAGGGGCGCACCTTCCGGGACGTGGCCGAGCGCCTGGTGAAGGCGCAGCAGCCGGGATGGACCAGCGGCAAGACGCTGGCGAGCTGGCGTCTCACCCTCGACAAGCACGCCTACCCCGCCATCGGATCCGTCCCGATCGGCGACATAACCCGAGAGCATGTCGTCCAGGCCCTCACCCCCGTCTGGACCGCCCAGCCCGCCACGGCTCGGAAGCTGCAGCGCCGCATCGCCGCCGTGCTCGACTACGCCGCGGCTCTGGGCTGGCGCTCCACCGATAACCCGGCCACCGGCCGCGTCCTGCGCCTGACCAAGGCTCTGCCGAAGCAGCCCCCCGAGCTGCGCCAGCCTTCCCTCCCCTGGCATCGCGTGCCGGCGTTCTACGCTGCCCTGCGGAGTATGGACGGGACAGCTCCCCTTGCGCTCCGGTTCGCCATTCTCACCGCGGTGCGCTCCGCTGAGGTGCGGCACGCCCGCTGGTCGGAGATCGACTTTACGACCCGAATCTGGACCATCCCGGCCGAGCGTATGAAAGGCGGCCGGGCCTCTGCCATCCCGCCGCATCGCGTACCGCTCACGGATCCCATGCTGGAGGTGCTGGCCCTTGCCGCTGTCCACCTGACGGGCGAACTGGAGAAGCCGTCCGCCCTTCCCGCTCAGGCCGCACTCCGAGCCCCCGCCCTGATCTTTCCAGGGCCGAAGCTGGCCCTCAGCGATGCGGCCCTAGGCGCATGCATCCGACGGATGAACGAGGAGGCGCCGAAGGGTACCCCCCTCCCCTGGCTGGACGTGGACGGGCGCCCCGCTACCCCGCACGGCTTTCGCCGGTCATTCCGCAGCTGGGTGGACGACGTCCGCCCCGAGGCCGGCGAAGCTGCGGAGAAGGCCCTGGCCCATGCAGACGAGAACTCCGTCCGTGCAGCCTATCGCGGCTCCGACATGCTGGAGCAGCGCCGTCCGCTGATGGAGGCCTGGAGCAACTTCTGCGTGCCCGCTGCAGGAGGGGCAGAGGTGGTTCCGATCAAGGGCAAGGGGTGACCGAAGAGCAGGGAGAAACATCGTTTTTATCCCACCCTTCTGATTTCCGGTCGGACAGGTCGGACGGGTCGGACAAGCCTTATTCTATCGGCCTAAACCGCTGTCCGACCTGCTCGGCGGCGGTCGGACAGGTCGGACAGGGTCCTCGCAAGCTTAGCGGTCCGGTGGGGGTGGATCATGCGCAGCGCTGCCAAGCCCAATGCCCATGCCGCCTCCCAGTGCCATGCCGCCGCCTTCACCTCTGCTGCCCTGCCGGGCATCTTCCTTCCCGCGCCCGCCCCTGCCTTGCCTTTGCCCGCCGGAGCTCGACGGCCGCGTGGGACCCTGCATGGGTATCGTCAGGTCGACTGGTATGGGGTCCAGATCGAGCGCTTCGCGGATGAAATTGCGGAGTGAGACGACGAGCTCATAGGTATGAACGGGGTGTCCGGCGACCAACTCTCGCGCAGCGCGCTCGGCTAAGCGGACATGCTCTTCGGTCCCAAGCAGCATGATGTCTGACAGGGCGGCCTCGACAGCGTCGCGGATCCGCCGTGGTCTGTCGGACCCCGCGGTGCTGACGGCATCCAGACGCAACTCCACCGCTGCCTCGCCTTCCGAGGAAGGCTCCTCGGGTCGGCGCAAATCCCGCAGATGCATGGGATCCACGGTCAGATCGCCCGTGAAGGAGCCACCCAGGGTCCTGTAGGCCGCGATGAGCGTGCGCAGGCGCTCGTTGATCTGCCTGTTCATGCGCTCGCGGCGCTGCTGGATGGTGAACATCACCAGCAACCGAATTCCCACGCCGAGGAGTGTGAACAGCGCCAAGCCGACCAGCGTCATGAGCGCGCCTTGCCACGAACTGAAGTCCATGTTGCGCATCAAAAGCTCCCCGTTAGCCAACACACTGGCCAGGCGGGAACGCACGTCCGGCCCGACGGTCTTCGACTTTCATTTTCACCCCACCCCTTTGATCTCCGGTCGTGGCGGTTGGGACATCCCACTGCACCTCCGCAGCCTCATCTCTGAGTGCGATCGCTGCCATAGCTGCCCGCGCACGCTCGCCGCCGCGAAGAAGGCCGCTCCCCCTTCTGCCGGGGGGGGGGGAGTGCTCAAAATCCGGACCGAGGGGGTCCAGACCGATCCGGGGCTCGATCTTCCATAAATCGCGACAATTTTGATTTCGCCGAGCGCGGCAGAAGGTCGGTAGCCTGGTCTGGGAAGAAGCGTTTCCCTTGCTGGCCTCTTCGTCCACGTGATTCCGGCCCGTGCTTGCCAGGCTAAGCATGGAACGGGACGCGCCTGAGCCCCCCGGGGGGGGGAGGTCCGAAAATCGGCGGCAAGGGGGTCCAGACCGGTTAGGGGCCTTTATTTGCAGCGCCACAGATCAGGATGTTGACCCCCGGTCGCCAATTCGCGGCGCTGTGCGCGGAAGCCCCTAACCGGTCTGGGGTGTTGGTCAGCTAACATCCGGACTGCCCCCCGCCGGGGGGGCTCGATCTCTACGCCGTTTGGGGCGCCTCAACCGCTTGGGGGCTCACGCGCAGATTTTGGCGCCCGCCTTGTTTGATATTTAATCAAACGCGTCGGCCATCCGACGCCCTGGATATGCCGACGAGACTGGCACTTCCGGCGCTTCGTCGCCGGTTTGAATATCAATCAACCGGCAAGGGATGGCGTCGCGGCGTGGAGCGCATGCCGCCAGCAGATTGATAGGCAACGCATGCGCGAAGTTGGCGCCTGCGTTCACCGCCGATACTGCCGGCCGGAGGCATGGCAACGAGTGCCAAACCTCGGGACAGCAACGGACAAATGGTCCGTTGCTGCGGACACGGCTGCCGAATCAAATTGGTGGAACCAAGCCGAAGACCCGGCTTGTTCCTCGCTCTCGAGAGCAAGAAGCGCGATCGAAATTTAGTGCCGGCAATCGGCAAAAACCTCTGATAATACAGCCATTCTCTTTGATCCCTGCGCGTTATGACAGTAGAATCGGTGCAGGATTTTCGGGCTTCCCAGAAGGATTGGCCGGAGCCGAAGGAGATACTGCGCAATGTTCGACGGAAAGGCGTTCGGGGCCGCAGTCGTGGATGCGGTGAAAGGTCACGTAGACCGCGCAATGGCTCCCGTTCTGGCCCGCTTGGAGGAACTCGAGAAGCAACGCTCCGTCGCGGGCGCGCTTATCGATCGCAAGGGCAGCCTGATTCTCACGCTCTCTGATGGCAGCCAGAAAGAGGTTGGCCCGGTGGTCGGGAAAGATGCTGACCTCAAAGAGGTCGCTGCCATGGTTCATGAAGAGGCAGGGAAGATCTCGGCGCTGCGCGACGCCTTCGGGCTCGATGACCTGTCCGTCGATTACGACGGCGAGCGCACCATCGTCCTGCGGTTCGCCCGCAGTGGGCAGACCAAGGAGTTCACGCTGGCCCTGCCGGTTGTGCTCGACCGCGGCGCCTGGCGCGAAGGCACCACCTACGCGAAGGGCGATGCTGTCACCTGGGCCGGGTCTCTTTGGATCGCGCAGACTGCCACGAAGAGCAAACCCGACGCCGCTGACGGAAGCTTCCGCCTCGCGGTGAAGCGTGGTCGCGACGGCAAGGATGGAACCGTTACGGCAAAGGTTCCGCCACAGCCCATCCGCGCCGCCCTGCCGGCGCGCCAGTAAGGGAAGATCCCCGGATGCGGACCGATATGTTCGACGGACTGCCAAGCGGGGACCTCGGGGCACACGGGAGAGCCTTGGCTCGGGCGTATGTGCTGGAGGCCATGCCTGTGGACCAGTTCCGCGCAGTGGTCCTGACAGTCATCCGCAACACCATTCACGAGGCAGTCCGGGCTGGCGCGGCGCCCGACATGCTCACGGCGAGCATGACTACATTCATGTGCGGCGCCCTCGGCGAATTCGAGCGGATCCGCTTGGCGCCCGAATTCGGCGTGCCGCCCGGTCGGCCGAGCTAGGCGGGAGGACCAGCGATGGCGACAGTCAGCCAAGTCACCGAGGCCGTTTACCGGTCCCGCTTCGACGACCAGATGACCGCGGGGGCGAATGCTGCCGCCGCAGCCATGGACAAGCTGGCGACGGCGGTTGAGGCGACGGAGGAGCGGGTCACCCGCTCGGAGCGGTCGGCCACGAGTTGGGTGCGGGCGAATGACGCCGTGACCCAGGCGGCTACCCGGGCGCAGAAGGCTAAGACCGATCTTGCCAATGCCGAGAAGGCCCTGGCCAATGATCTCGCCGCCGGGGGTGAGAAGGCTGAGGCAGCGGCGCGGGCGCTGGATAATCTCCGGACCAAGGCGGAACAGGCCGAAGTCAGGGCCAAGGCCCTTGCCGCGTCCTTTGCAGCGGCGGGCACAGCGTCGAGCACTTACAATGCTCACGTCGCGGCTTTTGCCTCCGCGAACGACAATGTGGGTGGCAGCTTCGGGCGCCTCGGGCCGCAGATCCAGAATGCCAGTTTTCAGCTTGCTGACTTCTCCGTGCAGGTCGCCAGCGGTGGGTCCTATGTGACCGCCCTCGCGCAGCAGCTTCCGCAGCTTCTTGGGGCGTTCGGGGTGTTTGGGGCCCTGTCGGGCGCGGCGGTCGCGGTCGGTTCGATGGCCTATAACCTGCTGGGTGCAGCCGACGCATCCAAGCAGTTCCAGGGCGCTCTCGAGGGGCAACAGGCTGCCTATTCGGCCGCAGAGGCAGCCGCTAAGCAGCGCCGGTCCGGACTGGACGATGAAGCGCAGAAAATCATCGACCTGACCGCGTACTACAACAGCCTCACAGAGGTGCAGCGCCGGGGCGAGCTGGTGGTGCTCAACCAGCAGCGTAGCCGACTGGAGCAAACCGGGCGCACTCAGTCCTTGGGGATCGGGACCACAGTCCGCGACCGGGTTAATAACCCGACCTATGGCATTGCCCCTGGCGATATGATTGGCGACGCGGGGATCTCGGCGCTTGGAGCAGTTCCGGCGACCGTAGAGCAGGCTGCCGCAGCGCTCGCGCAGTTGGACGATGCCAGCAACCGCACACGCGAGGGCATTCGCTCCGTCATTGCCCAGATGGATGAGGCCGCGCGAGGGGGCGGGTCCTTCTCCTCCGCCATTGCCTCGGCACGCGACGAGGTTATCCGCCTCGCTCCAGAACTGGAGAAGAACGGAGATGCGATAAGGCAGGTCAACCAGCAGATTGAAGCGGCCGGCGGGCCACTCGCGGGCATGGGGAGCGCCGCCCAGACGACGGCCGGCCAGGTTCAGGCCCTCTCCGGTGCTCTCGCTACCGCGGTACAGCGCCTGAATGAGCTTCGTAATCGTGCCATTGATGCCCCCTTCGCCGATGTGAACGCCTCGGTCGCTAACCTCAATCAGCGCCTCGCGGCGCTGCGCGGGCCGGGCGGCCTTGATGCCCTGGAAAGGGTGACCAGCGAGCAAGAGCGCCAGGCCACGATCACCAGCCGTGTCGCTCAGATGACGGAGACCTATGCCGAGGCGCTCAAGAAGGCCGGCGCTCAGGGCGCGGATCTGGCTCAGCAGACGCGCGAGTACGGCGAGCTGGCGACCGTCAATGTCACCCGGGAGGTCGATGCGACGCGGACGCTTGCCGCCGAGCGCAGGAAGGCTGAGGACGCGCGGGCAGCGGCTCGGGCGGCTGAGGCTGCGGGCCGCGCTGACGCTAGACGCGAGAGCGCGGAGGCCCGGCGAGACGCTGAGGCCGAGCTTCGGCTCGAAAACGAGATTTATGCTGCGGCACGCCGCACGTCCTCGGGTTTGGACAGCTACGGCCGGGGCGACGACATCGCCATCCGGTTCGCGCAGGCCAACATCAAACGTGCTGGCCTTGATCCCGACGACATCGAGAAGGCGGCGAAGGAAGCGCAGCGCGTAGCCGATGCCGCCTACAAGACCCAGCAGCGCCAGGCCGAAGCGACCTTCGACCGGATCTCCGACTACGCCGGTAACGCTTTCGCGGACGTCTTCCTCAACACTGAGGGCGGCTGGAAGCGGACGATGGCGAACCTAGAGAGGGTGGCTATTGCCACCTTCGCGAAGATTGCCTTCGAGGCTGCGGCCCGGCCGATCATTATGCCGGTGGTGCAGGCGTTCACCGGCAGTAGCGCCGTCGGAACAGCGGCGAGCATCGCAGGGCAGGCGAGCGGCGCGACGTCAGCCACATCCCTCGCAGGAGGTGGCACCAGCCTCATCGGGTACGGCCGACAGGTTAGCGGGCTCTTCGACAGCAGCTTCTTCGGCGGCAGCCAGAACTTCCAGAGCGGCTTCATCGGCACCGCGGACCGCTACTTCAACACGAACGTGGCGGGGTTCCTCGACCGGCCGCTTTATACCGTGGGCGGGGAAGCCATTCCGGTTGGGGCCGACCCCATCGCGGCCAGCTATGCCCAGCCCGGCGTGGACGTCTCGATCGGCCAGGCGGCCGGCGGCGCGCTCGGCGTGGCCGGCGGCCTCTACGGCATCTATTCCGGCATTCAGACCGGCGGCGCGAAGGGCTGGGCCCAGGGGGCGAGCGGCGCAGCGGCAACGGCGGGCGGCGCGGCCATCCTTGCGGGCGGGTCGGCCGCGGGAGGCGTGATCGCGGCTACGGCAGCCTGGGCTCCCTACATCGCTGCCATCGCCGCTCTCGTGGCGATGTTCCTTCCCGGACAGAAGCCCTCGGACAAGACCGGCACCGCGCTGCTCAACACCGCGACCGGGGACATGCTGGCGGGCGGCCTGAGCGGCGACAGGTACAGTCAGGAGAACCGTGATGCTGCGGCCTCCATGGCCGACACGGTCAAGCAGTTCGCGAGCCAGGTGAGCAGTTCCTACGGGATCACGCCCTATGGCCAGTACATCGTCGGCGTTGGCGCCCGGGACGGCATGTTCTGGCAGACCAGCGAGCGGCACGACTACGGCTCTGACGAAGCCTCTGCCCAGCAGATGATGCGAGACATCACCCGCGACCTGCTGGAGAACAACGCCTGGCAGCTCCAGGGCAACCTGCGCACGACCTACAACACCGTCGGTACGGGCGACATTGACAGGCTGCTACAGGCGCTCGACTGGACGAACACCACCTACAAGGCCTTCCAGGACAATATCGACCCCGAGAAGCCGACGCAGTTCGCGCAGTCCTTGGGGCAGATCAGTGAGGCCTATGGCCCGCTGATCGACAAGGCGCGCGAGTACGGGCTGGCGATCGAGCCGATTGCCGACGTGATGCAGGAGCAGATCGATAAGCTGGTCGCGGCGCGGAATGCACAGTTCAACCAGACGGTTGTGGGGATGCAGCTCACCTCCGCCCAGTTACGCGGCAACATCGACCAGACCCTCGGCATTCAGGTCCAGCAGTTCGACCTGCAGCGGAACATCGACTGGACGGCGCTGGTGGATCAGGTCAGGGAGGCTGGCCTGGGCGAGGCTCAGCTTGAGGTCGCACGCGCTGCCTTCGATGAGATGAAGGATCTGCAGCGGCAGGCGATTATGGACCAATCGGCTGCCGCGAAGGCTCAGCAGGCGGCGGCGGAGGCTCAGCAGGAAGCGGCGGCAGCGCAGGAGGAGACGACGCGTCTCACCGCCCAGCAAACTGCCCTGGAAGGGCTCGCGCGGCAGGGGGGCATCCTGTCGTCGTTCCTGGACCAACAGGCTCTCGGCGACACGGTAAGTCCCCAGAACGCTTTCCTTGCCGCTCAGGACCAGTACAGCCGGGCCCTGGAGGCCGCGCGCCGGGACGGAGCGATGGACGCCGACCTGGGTGCAGTTACGAGCGCCGCCGGTAGCCTCCTGAATGCCAGCAGTGCCTTCTATGGCGATGGCTCCCAGGCCGCGATGATCCGGAGCGGGGTTCTCAGTCAGGTGCAGGCGCTCGGTGGCACCCTGGGGCTGGGCGGGTTCACAGATCAGATCGACGTTTCTGTCTCGCGCTGGGTGGCCGCGAGCACGGACACCACAGCCGCACTCCAGCGCCTGACGGATCGCGTGGACGCGCTCTACGAAGAGCTGAGAACAGCCCGATTTATGCGGGCCGCATAGGGCAGCGCGCGCGTGCGAGAGGGTATCGCAATGACGGGTTCACTGGATGCCCTGTTCGGGCGGCTTGAGGCGGTAATGGCTGCCGTAGATGAGCGGAGGAAGGCGGACGCGGTGACAATCGCGCGCCTGGAGATCCTGACGGCCATGACCGTGCAGCTGGCGGCTGATGCCCCGCCTGAGCAGGCCAGGCGCGCACGCCTCGTGGTGGAAGGGTATCGGATGATGGCGGTCACCCTGCCGCCGGACGTGGGCAAGCCGCTGGGGACAGAGGCGACGGCGGTGCTGGAGGCGCTGGAGCGGGCGCAGAAGCCGATCCCGGCGACGGATGAGGACGTGATGCCCGAACAGGCTGAGCCAGGTCAGGGCGGCAACGTGGTGGCGCTGCGGCCCTAGCGTGCATCGGGCTGGGATGACGGTAAGGCGGGAACAGTGGCCAAAGGTTGACGTGCCGCCGGGACAATCGCCAAGTCCGATATACCTCGAATTCCGCAGAACGGCCGGAGGACGGGGCTCCTAGCCACATCACCGGCCGCTCTATCCAGCCGTCGGAGGGACCGGGTCGGAGAAGCATAAACGTCGGGGTTTCTAACCTACGAGGGTTACATGCCCCTGAACGCAAAACGGCCGGCAGGGCCCAATGGGAGTGGGTCTGCCGGCCGTCTTATCCAAGCCTGAACGGGGGGAAGGCTTGGGTCGGGCGCGTTCTAGTTCACAGAACCGAGAGCATGCAACCGAAAGTTGTGCTGGCACAAAAAAGCGGCCGGGGATGAGGACGCCCCTCACCCGCCGGCCGCTCAGTGTTGCAGGCGGAACGGCTTTTGCCGTCCCGGACAATCCAGCAGTGGAGCGAGCCTACGCTGCTTCGTCCTGGATGTGCCAGTCAGCCCGGCGTGTGGGGAGCAAAGGCGCAAGAACGAAAAAGCCGCCCGGCGGCAGCCAGCCGGACCGGGCGGCAAGTTTTCGATGCTATGCACACCCTCATCGGGCACACCAAAAACTCACGACGCTTGGGGAGGTTGCCGCCCATCCGGCGGGGCTATGTGGCCACAGGTCCCTAGTCGGCGCGCTCGGGTTCGGCCACGCTTGGCCGGCAAGAATCCAGGCGGGGTAAAGATGGCACCGGAGATCAAGGACTGATGACCCTTCCTCCCTCCCTGACCCCAGAAGAAGAACACGGCTCCATGGCGCTGATAGTCGAGGGCGAGGAGCTGATAGCCAGGTGGGCTAAACTCAGCCCCGGACAACGGCGGGTCCTCCTGGCGCTGGTCAGGATGATGGCCGACGGAAGGCAGGGGTGACCCACCCACCCCGCCTAACTCCGGAACAAGAGCGAGACGCGACGATCCTGCTCATCCAGGCGGAGGAGATGATAACCCGCTGGGCGAAGCTGGAGCCGGAGAAGCGGCGCTTCGTGCTGGCCCTGGTTAGGGCAATGTCGGCGGGGGAGTGGGGGTGACCCTCCCGCCCCGTCCGCCCGGTCAGCGCCCTAGCCTGGAGGAACGTGCCGAGCTGCTGGCCATTTGGGACAGCCTGAGCCCCGACGAGCGAGAGATGGTCATGTTCTTCGTCCGATCCGTGGCCAAGGGGAGCGGCACACTGGCGCCGGAACTGGCGGCTTGGTGGAAGAAGCGGAGCCCGGAACAGCGCGCTCGTGTCATGGCGCTGGTCAGGGCGATGACGGAGGGGCAGCGGTGAGCGAGCCTTTACGCCTCCGCGACGTGATCAGAGCGCAAAAGACCGCAATCGTCTTAGAGGGGTGGAGGCGAGGCAATATACCGCCATCAGCCTTTCGGCTCCGCCCTAATATGAAGACGACCGACCAGGGATCAAGTTACGAGTGGAGGATAATTCGCTTCTCGGCTTTGGGAGAGGCCTTCCGAGTCTTGGTTCTTTTAAATGATATAAAAGAAATATTTCGAGCAACATTGGCCCATGAGGTCGGAGACATAGTCCGAATAATTTGCGTGCGGGAATTCCACGCCAAGGAGCCGGGGTGGCATTGCCACGCCGCCATCAAGGCGGGCCAGGGCGTTACCGACTGGAAGCACCGAGAGCTACGGAAGCATCCGCTGCGGCCTGACTATTCTGCTGAATTTGGCGTGACTGGCCAAGAGAGCGCAACGGCAGTAGCGTTGAGATTCTATCGCATTGAAGAACGCGGAGGCTTGCTGTGAAAGAAGAGCTCTGCCAAGCGTTCTGTTGCTCCCTGACCGTTCGGGACGTCCCGGCCGGGCTTGCCGTTGGCACGGGCTTTCGCCAAAGCAACGGCGACGCGGTAGGCTTCTATATAGTGTTCCAGGACAAAGCAAAGACCAGAGCGCGCATCGAGGATGATGGGCAGACCGTCCCAATGCTCTCCGCTTCTGGGGTGGACGTTTTTAACGGTTCACGAGCGGAAATCTTCAGCTCGCTTCTAAACGAGGCGCAAGCATCTTTCGATGGCAAAGAGTGCGTGCTTCACACCCCGTATCTTCCGGTCGAGCAGTTACCAAGTCGAGCCCTTAGTTTTGTTGCAATGCTCGTCCGTATGCAGGACCTGCTTTTACTCACGCGCGAGCGGGTTGAAGAGACCTTCAAGGAAGACGTGCTGGCAGCTGTAAGGGAGCGCTTCAAAGGGAGAGCGGAAATCCTCGTGGATGCACCGCCTACTCCCAGCCTGGCGCACTTTCCAGCGGACATTGTGATCAAACCGCCGGCGGCCGAACCGCTGGCGCTGTTCGTCGGAACGTCGGAACCAAAAGCGCTAGAGGCTTACATTCTCTGGATGCAGGTTCAGCTCCAGGGAGAGTCCGCGAGCAAGGTTATGCTAGTGCTCGATAGCGCGAAGCCGCCGAAGATAAAGGAGCGCACGCTCGCTCGGGTCATGACTAGCTTCCAAACGGCGGTGTTTGCCGGTCAGGAACGCGAGGCGATGGACGCCATGGAGCGAGCTCTCTTCGGTTCGGTCAAGCCGCCCACCTCGGGATCTGCGTCGACGGCCCAGGTGCACTAAGAGCCCCCACCCCGCCCTAACCGGCGGGGCTTCTTCGTTCAGGGGTCACGCCGCGCCGGGGTTTACATCGCGAGACCCAGCCCCAAATGGCCCCGTGCGAGGGGGAAGCTCTTGGAGGCTTCCACAATGAGCACCGCCAAAATTTGCGCCCTGATGATCCTGCCGGCCTGGGCGGTTCTGGCGCCGGTCATGGCAATCCTAATCGACCGGTGGACGTCCTAGAGGACAGCAGAGAAAGCCCGGCGGGGGATCGGCCCGCCGTGCGAAGCAGTGGATGGAGCGGAGAGCGCCACGCCTGAATAGTGCTGCGCGTCAGCGTCCCACCGGGTCCATCCGCACCACCTCAGGAGCTGGAGTGGGAGCAGGCGTGGGCTCAGGCGGCGCCGGAGGCTGGCCATAGGCGGAGGATTGCGACCGCCATTCGTCCGTCAGCGGAATCATGCTCGACGGCGGCCGCCGCATGCAGCCGCGGACGATCGGAGCACACACGCCGTCCTCGCCGACTGGACGGTCGTTGTTACCGCTGTAGAAGAGGCTGGCAACCTTGTTGTCGACTATCCGAAAGTGCGCGTTGCAGGTCGACCCGCTGCCGCCGACCGTGTAGCCACCGCCGATGACTGGCAAGGTGATCTGGACGCCGCCAGCAGAATCGTTCTTCAGATTGTAGCTGAAAATCTCGGTGTGGTCGTCGACCTTCTTGGTCTTGTCCGGGACGCCAGCACAGGACTGCAGGTCGGCCGCGGTCATCCCCGTCATGTTGATCTGCGCCTGGTGGGCCATCCTTGAATCGTCATAGCCGCAGCTGGCAAGCGTCAGCAGCGCAGCGAAGACGAGTGGCTGTCTCATAATCTCTCCCGGCCTAAGCAATGCCTCATTGACGTCATGCTGCACCGCAGCGGAAGGGGGGCGGGGGTTCAGCTCACGGCGTTCTGAGAATGGCGCGCGTGCCGCAAGAAAGCGGACGGCGCGGAAGCTGACTGCCAGGTCCACCTCCATTCTCGGGAAGGAACTCCACTCCGCTCACTCTCCCGTCTCAAGATAGGCTGCCGCCCGCGCGATGGCGGCCTCGATGGCCGCTTCCCGGCTCTCGGCGCCGCCCACATCCACTTCGAACTCGGAAGGCACGTCCTCGGAAGTCTCTACCACCTCCCAGGTCCACGGCTGGACCGGATGGATAGGATCGGCCCAAACGCGGAGACGCAGCTCAAGTCCAGTGCCACGGCCGAGCTGGAACTTGGTCCAGATGCCTTTCACCTCCTCAAACCATTCTGGAAAGTCTCCGGAGGCGTTGCTCATACCCTGGCAAGCCCTCTTTCATGTCGCGGTCTTCCGGACCCTGACGCCCGCCCCGCCTCCGTTCTCAGGGATGAACTCAACCCCCGCTGCCTCAAACGCAGCGCGAATGGCGGAGCACGTAGTCAGAGTAGGCCGAAAACGCGCTTCCTCCAGATTCTTAACCGTCCCGGACGAAACATGCGCCTGAATGGCCAGATCCGTCCGGCTCCACCCCAAAAGCTCACGCGCCTGGCGGCAAAGATCAGGGGTCATGGTGTGGCGTCCGCGGCGTCTGCTTCGCTCGCTCAAGGGCATGGCGCCCGTCCAGCGCACGACGGCCAGCAGCAGTGATGGCCCAGCCGTGAGAATGTGGCTGCACAGGGCAGGGGCCCAATGTGGCGAAGCCACGATCGAGAAGGCCCTCCAGCGTCGACAGCCCGACGCCCCTCCCCAAGTTTTCCCTGAGCTCGAATTCATATGGGCAGGCGGCCATAGCCTCTAACGCGCGCCGCTCCCGCGCATTCAGATCCCCAATCACAAGCGCTTCCTCAGTCTTACCCCTGCCCCGCCTTTATTCTGAGGAATGAACCCGTCTCCAGCGACGGTCACGGTATCATTCCAGCTCGTAGGCTGTAGCCCTGGCGACGGCCGCCGCCATGGCAGCGTCGCGACTGGCCGATCCGCCAACCTCGATCTCCCGCTCAGCCTCATCATCCAGCGCCACCACTTCCCAGGTCCAAGGCTCTTGCGAGTGAGCAGGGTCTGGAAACACGCGGAGCAACAGGTCCGGCCTGCCCGGCTTATCGGGTATGGTTAGGGTCCAGGTGTCGCCCCAGTCCTCGATCCAGTCTCCCGTCGGCTCGATCATCTGCGGGTATCCTCCTCCTCCTTCCGCAGCCGCACGCCCGGGCCGCCGCCATCGCGCTCGATGAACTCGACCCGAGCCGCCTCCAGGGCAGTGCGCATAGCCGCGATAGTTGACGGCCGGACCGGCCCCTGACGACCTTCGAACCTTCTCGCCGTGGACTCTGCAAGTGACGACAGGATCGCGAGCCGCAACACCGACCAGCCAAGCAATTTCCGAGCTGTCCGGCACTGCTCGGGGGTCAAGCCGTGGAGTCCCTAAGCCTCACACCGGGACCGCCGCCGTTGCGCTCGATGAACTCGACGCCCGCGGCTTCCAGGGCGGCGCGGATGGCCGCGAGGTTCGCCCTGGTGACCGAGGGCACTCCGTCTGCCCCTTCAGCGCGCTGAACCGTCGATAGGCTTAGCCCTGCCTTCTCTGACAGCTCTCTCGCTGACCAGCCGACGAAGGCACGGGCGGCGCGTATCTGAGCGCCGGTTAGAAGCATTTTGGTTCACATGACATGAAAACGTTGACACCCTCCGAGGTGACGTATTTTATGTCACGTGAAGCCACCGGCTTCAACAAGAACGGCCGAGCGCGGTGCTACCAACACCTCGCCCGGCCTGACCGCAACCCGCTCGGATCAGGAGCAGGCTATGGCTAAGCACGCCCATACCACAGGTGCGTCGAGAAGAGATGCGCTCCCCGAAATCGGGGCGCTCAGAAGAGTGCCCCTCCCTACGCTGGGGCGGGTGAGAAGAGCCCCGCCCGCCGGATCTGGAGAGGGGGGAAGCGCGGACGAATTTCGTCCGCACGGCGCCGGGAGCACGGGGGTTTTTCCCCTGGAGGGGATTAATACCGGGTTCCGGGTAGTTTTTGCCCCGGAAGGCGTAAACTCGCTCCCCCATTCTGGCGAGCAAGCGGCGACGGATTTCGTCGGCGCTCCTGCCCCCACGGCTGATAGCGCGCCACCGTGCCGCGCTATCCAGGCTGGGACACCGAGAAGAGTACCCATCCGGACGGCGGACGGTTGCCCGAACCTGCTCCCCCTCCAGGGGGGAAACTCCGATCCCCTCGTGACGGAGCTGCGCACCCTCCGCGCTCGTCTGGAGGTGCTGGTCACCAACACCATCGACATGCTCGACGCGCTCGATGGTGACTACGACCTGGAACCGGACGCGGAGGGCGAGGCCGAGCCGGACGAGGCCAGTCAGCAGCCGGTGACACTTGTGCCCGACTGGGTGCGGCCGGTGCAGGTCCTCCGCCCCAGCCACCGCGAGATGCGGGACGCTTACCGCCGGATCGGTGCCCCGATTCCGGCCAATCTGCGCTTCGACATCTTCGGGAGGCCGCGCGGATGAGCCGCCGTACCCCCACGGGCCGTCGCGCGGTCCTGACCGGTGCGAGCTGCGCCGCTCTTCTCCTGGCTGCTCCCGAGGCCGGCGCCACCAAGGCGGCCGAGCTGGACGGGGAACTGATCGCGCTGCTGGACGAGGCGAGAAGACTTTGCCGCGAGTGGCAGAGGCCGATGAGCACGCCGCCCACGCTGGAGGAGATCAACGAGCCCCGTCCCTGGGAAGCCTTGATGGCCCGTGCGGCGGCCATTCCCGCCCGCACCCCCGAGGGAGTGAGAAGAAAAGCCGAAGCGGCAGCCGATTGGCTTGCCGGTGGCGATCGCGCTCAGGGGCTGATCTTCCTCAACCGCGACGGAGAAGCGCTGTTGGCCTGGAGCCTGCTGCGTGACCTGCTGGGCGAGCACGCCTTGAAGGAGGCCCATCCCCGGGGCGCGCTAGCAGAGGTCGATCTGCTGGGGAGGGCTGGAGCATGAGCCGCCCCTTCCGCACATCTGGCGAGCCGGTGCCGCAAGAGCCGCTCGTGCACGTGCCAATCCTCTCCGGCCGCCTCTTTCTGGAGCCGGGCCAGCAGCCCCCGGCAAAGCCCCCACGCTTCCCCAGCAAGCCCGCCCCGGGCCGGCCACCGCGGCGCGGCTTCCTGGCGGCTGTCTCTGCCTTGGCAGTGGGCCCGGCCGTTGCTGTGGCAGGCCCTGCCACCCCCGACGCGGAGCTCATCGCGGCGTGCGAGGCGGCGACCGAGGCCAAGCGTGCCTCGGATGCCGCCAACCGCTATCCCGTGGATGCACCGATCGCGGTGGCCCGGGCGTATGAGAACGAAGCTGACCGCCTCGCGGCTATCTCTGACCGCCATGCCGCCCGTGCCCTGGCCATGCCAGCAAAGACCCGCCAGGGGCTCATCGCGAAGGCTCGAATGGCCTTGGCCATCGCAGCCCGCGATGCAGACGGGTCGATCGACCTCGATTGGCACGCCATTGAGGCATGGGCGGTGGTGGAGGAAGTGCTCCGGTTGGAGGCGCTGGCATGATGCGCCCCACCCGCCGCGGCGTGCTGGGCGGCATCGGCGCCATGATCGCGGCGCCAGTGGTCGGGCACGCATCGGCACCGCCGGGAGTTTTGCGTCAACTTGACGCGAAACCCATTCCGATCGGCCTGTCCCAACCGGTGGAGTTCATCACCGATCCGCGTGAGGTGGAGGTGGTGCATCTTCTGCGCCAGCTCACGCCGCCAGAGCGCGAGGCCTGGCTTCGGATGGGGCGCCGCATCGTCGCCGGCATGCCGGCCCGCGAGGCCGGATACCGGATGTGGCGCGAGCTGGGCGCGACAGCGCGAGAAGCCCGAGACCGGATGGATGAGGCGCTTCGCTCGGCGGGGGGCGGCGCCGTGAGCAAGCATCGCCCCACCAAGCAGCCGCCGGAATCTCGGAGGGAGGGCACATCGCCCTCCCTCCTTCCGGCCGTCGTCGCGCCTGCTATCATCACGCTCGGCGGGGCTAGGCTGATCCCCGAACGCAGGCTCTCCGCGCCTGCTGCCCCGCCGCGTTGCAAGCGGAATGCGCTACGGAGGCGCCTTTCATGTCTCACCGTGAACCCATCAAAACAGGATGGGTTTGGATGCGAGCAGAGAGTGGGCCTTTGGCGTTGGCCCGAATCCAGGATAGCGACCGCGCCGGTTATGTTCTCGCGGATGGCTCGACCCTCAGCCGAGAACGCGTGCTGCGGTCTTCGGCTGACAAGGACCTACTGCCGGGCACAGCCCTCACGCTTCCACATCTCTCCGCTCTCAGATCGTTGTGGGACAAGGTTGAGAGAACGACGCAGAACGGCGCCACGTTCGTCTTCGCGCCAGACGACCTCCTTGAACTGCAACAGTTCATCAAGGCGCCTTTTCAAAACGGCACTGCTGTACTGGCAGGGTTGCGCGGCGCATCGGCGATCTACGAAGAGATCAACTTGGGCGCGCTCGCTTTCATGGATCTGCACGTGGTCACTGCCGCCGGCACGGTGTCTTTCGGTGTTGGGCAGCAGGAGTACTGGTATGCCCTTCGGTCGTTCAGTCCCGTTGAGTGGGCGCACGTCCAGGCAAACGGTGGCCGCCTGGTGCCCATGGTCCAGAAACGCGAAGCCACTTCCGTGCCCCCAATGGCCATTCTGCAGGAGATCGCGGAGGCCGAGTTGGCCAAGCATGGCGCTCCAGCAAAGCGCGATGCCCTCCTTGCACTCGCGGCCACGAGGACGGGGCTGGGTACCAAGCAGCTCAGGCCCTTGTACCAGAATCTACCGCCTCATCTGCGGCTCGCTTCACGCGATCCTAGGCGAATCTAAGCCGGGCAAGCCTGCCCGCTGCCCGGCTTTGCTGCCCGGCTTCTCCGTCCATCATCTTCCGCCTCGTTCAACAGCACGAGGACGGACGGCAATGCACATACCTCCCGCGAAGCTGGCTTTCACGATCCCCGAGGCGGTCAGCAGCTCGGGTATCGGCAGGACCAAGCTCTACGCGCTGATCAAGGAAGGCCAGTTGGAAGCCAGGAAGCTGGGTAACCGGACTCTGATCCCGGCCCCGTCGCTCCAGGCTCTCGTGGACGGCCTGCCCAGCATCCCCAAGACCGCCGCCTGACAAAGCAAAAACCCGCCGCGGCTGGGGCCGGGCGGGCTGCGAGAACTCTACGCTACTGGACTACGCGGGCAATCGACATCCTGCATGTAGCGCACACCTCGCCGCTTTGCCAGTCCTTCCGGCCGGGCATCTCGATGGAGATTCCCGTGAAGCGTACCCGTAAGAAGTCGATTCCTTCCAAGCCGGCGCTGCCGATCCGGCTCGTTCACATCCCGGCGGCAGTCGATGCTGATGGTGAGCCCCGCGTCGCCCTTGAGGTGCCGCCGCGTCCCGGTGCGCAGCAGCGTCGTCCGGTCCTCCTGATGTTCGCCAGCATGGCCGCTGCCCTTGCCGGGAAGCGCGAGATGGAGGCGCGCCGCTGATGCTGCCCTCACGCCCCACCATTCTGCCCCCTCTGGCCTTCATGGACCTGCCACCGCTGGCACTGACACAGGCCATTCAACGAATGGAGGGGACGCGCGGCGACTTCGCCGTCCCTCTGTTCCGCGCTGCGCTGGCCGGTGACTTCCGTGTGTCGTGCGCCATGCCCGGCGGGCGGTTGCCGGCAAAGGTCGTGGCGCCCCACCGCCCACCCTCTCTCATCATCCTCTCCGGAGATCCCGATCTCGGCACGCCAACGCCTCCTCCCGAGGCTTTCGCGCACGTCACACGATACCTGCGGTGGGCTGCATCCATCGTTATCCACGCCACGGGCGGCACGCGGGCCCACTACGCGGCCGTGGCCGCGGCCACAACGATCATGCGGCGCGTCCTGCTGATCGAGACAGCCACCTCCCAGGAGGACGCTTGGATGGCTCTGGTGCAGGCAGAGGGCGAGCGCCGCGGGAAGAGCGGTCAGCGGCTCCCGTGCCTCTGCTGGAGCGCCAAGCCGCGCGGCGGCTTCCACCCCGTGCAGGAGGGCACCCGATGACTAGCCGTCTCTCGCGCCTCGCGCAGCTCTCCGGAGACTTCGACATCAATACGCTCCCGCCAGAGGTGCGCCAGAAGCTGCAGGGCGAGCTGCTGAAGCTGCTGCACGAACTGGGCGTGCAGCCCCGGTTCCACCGCGAGACCGGCGAGCTGATGGTGCCATTGGAAGAGATGTGCCGCGCCATGGGCATCTCGCCGGAAGAGGCGAAGGCCGAGCTCGCCGATAAGCCCGGCTGCCTCGTGCAAGGCGATCCTGACGATGTGGTGGGGCTGCAATGAGCACCGACAGCCTCACCATCCTCCAGGCTCGCTGCAAGCTGGCCAAGACGATCAGCCCAGGCAGGATCCAGGACTTTGACAGCCCCAAGCACTTCAATCTCGTTGAGGAGCCCTTCACCAATCTAGCGGGACTGAACGACCTTCTGAACTGGCTCCTGCCTCGCCGTGACCTCTGCGTGGTGCGCGGCGCCATTTTCGATCCCGCCCGTACCCGTGGCGTTCGGCGCCTGCTGCACCGTGATCCCGAGACAGGCGACGAGCCGACGCTTCGCGACGTGCCACGGGGCTGGGTGGCGCTCGACGAGGACGGCACCCCGGCACCGGAAGGGCTGGATCTCCGCAATCTGGCGGCCTGCGGCGAGGTGGCGCGCGCAACGCTCCCAGAGGCATTCAGCGCCGCCGCCTGCATCGTCCAGGCCACGGCCGGGCACGCGATCAAGCGCGGGTTGCGGTTGCGGCTCTGGTTCCGGCTAGAACGGGCGCTGACGGGGGCCGAATGCCAGTGCTGGCTTCGCGGTGTGCCGGGGGTGGACCCGTCCACCCTCCGCGCCGCCCAGGTTACCTACACTGCGGCGCCGGTCTTCGTGGACATGGCCGATCCGCTCCCGCGCCGTCTGGCGATGCTGCCGGGCCTGGAGGCGGTGACCTGCCCGACGGAAGCGGAGTTGCAGCCGCCGCCCCGCCCGGCAGCCGACCCGTCGCGGGTTGCCAGCAGCACCAACGGTGACCGCTACGTCCGGGCCGCCCTGATGCGGGCCTGCACAAACATTGCGACAGCCCCCGTGGACAGCCGCCACCCAACTGCCGTGGCGGAGGCGTGGGGCTTGGCCCGGTTCGTGGTGGCGGGGCTGCTGACCGCAGACGAGGTGATCCGTGCCGTGGACGGTGCCCTGGAGCAGGCGGGCAAACCGAAGGGCGAAGGCGCGAAGATCGCGGCCTGGGCCGTCTCGCAGCGCACCGACGCAGGCAACCTGCCCCAGGGGGTGCGCGAGTGATGGACGCGCGCATGGACGGGGATCCGACCTTCAACGGCTTCGCAAACACCGCGAACGCAGAGGAAGGCACTGCCGACGCGGTGGACGTAACCCTGATGGTGGTGCGCCTCGCCGGCCTGCCAGAGGCCGACTACCAGCAGCAGCGGAAGGCTGCCGCGCACGAGTGCGGGCTGACCCTCTCCGCCCTCGATAAACTGGTGAAGGCAGAGCGCGCCAAGCGCCAGCAGGAGAAGGCCGCCGCCGCGCGTCGGAAGGCACCTCCCAAGCCCGGCGAGGTGCGGTGGCCGCACGGCTTCACGATGGAGAAGGAAGGCCTCTACGCCGATCAGGGAGAGGCCGGGCAGGTCTGGCTCTGCGCGCCGCTGGAGGTGCTGGGCGAGGCCCGGGACGCCGCCGGAGAGGGCTGGAGCCTCTGGCTGCGCTGGAAGGACCGCGACGGGCGACTCCACACCTGGCCCATGCCGGCCCGGCTGCTGGTCACGGCACCTGGCGAGCTGGAGGCTGCGCTGTTGGAGCGCGGATTACGGGTCTCCCCCAACCCCGCGGCTCGGTTGCTGCTGCGAGAGGCCCTGGGTGGCGTCCAGGCCGGCTCTCGGGTCACGCTGGTCTCTCGGGCCGGTTGGCACGCCGTGGGCACCGAGGAGGCTGCGTACATCCTGCCCGACGGCACTGTAATCGGAGCCACGGCCGAGACGCTGGTCATGAAGGCGCCGCCCGAGAACGCCGTGCAGATGGTGGCACAGGCCGGCACCCTGGACGGATGGAAGGCGGAGGTCGCGGCGCCCGCCGCCGGAAATCCGACGGCGGCCTTCCTTCTCGCCGCCGCCTTCGCCGGGCCGCTGCTGGACGCCTGCGGCGAGCCGTCCGGTGGCTTCCACATCACTGGCCGCAGCAAGGTGGGGAAGACCCTGGCGCTGCGCCTCGCGCTCTCGGCCTGGGGCCCGCCCGTGAAGGGCGCGATGCTACGGGACTGGCGCAGCACCGCGAATGGTCTGGAGGGTGCTGCCGAGGAAGCCGGGGACGGGCTGCTGGGGCTTGATGAACTCCATCAGGCCGATCCGCGGGAAGTGGCCTCCGCCTGTTACATGCTCGCGAACGAATCCGGGAAGGGCCGGATGCGGCGCGACACCACCGCCCAGCGGCGCCGTACTTGGCGCACCTTCATCCTAAGCACGGGTGAGCTCGACATCGCATCCGTCGTCTCTCGTACCGGGCAGAGCCTGCCGGCCGGGGCAGAGGTGCGGCTGCCCTCGATCAGCGTGGATGCGGCGACCGCCTGGCCGGACCTACACGGGCGGGTGACGCTGGGCGACCTGATGACCGACCTGCACGCCGCGGTGCGCCGCCACCATGGGCATGCCGCAAGGGCGTTCATCGCCAAGCTGACCGAGGTGCGGCGGAACGACGCCGCGGGCTTGGCAGATGCCGCTGCGGCCATGCGAGAGCGGGTGGCCGCCACCCTGCCGGCCGACGCGGATCCGCAGGTGCGGGACGTTGCCCGCCGCTGCGCCCTGGTGGCCCTGGCAGGCGAGCTCGCCACGGTTTGGGGCATCCTGCCCTGGCCCGAGGACGAGGCATTCCGCGCGGTCACGGCGATGCTGGCGCGATGGATCGAGAAGCGTGGCGGCGGCGGCGCGACGGAGGAGGCGCAGCATGTCCGCGCGGTGCGGCTGTTCCTCACCGAGCACGGCGCGTCGCGGTTTGTCGGGATCCACTTCGAGCGCGGTCTGAACAGCAGCGGATGGGTTGAGAGCCATCCCGACCGCCCCGTCATCAAGCGAGCGGGCTGGCGGCGCCGCACAGACAGCGGCGACGAGTACCTCATCTCCCCGGAGGTCTGGCGCGAACTCTGCCGGGAGGCGGGGATTGATCCGACGGAGGCGGCGCGCACGCTACGGGCGCAGGGCTTCCTGAATGCCGGCGAGGACAAAAATCTGGCCCGGCGCGAGACCGTCCCCGGCGTCGGGCGACCCCGCGTCTATGTCATCAGGGCCAATCTGCTGGGCGATCCGGAGCCTCCGAACGGAGGCGCCCGGTGACCACCCCCCGTCCGACCTGTCCGACCGGCCGAGACGAGGTCGGACAGCGGTTTAGGCCCGGTTTTATTGGTCGGTCCGACCTGTCCGACTTGTCCGACCAGAACTCAGAGGGTGGGGATAAAAACGATGTTTCTCTCTCCGCTCTGGCTGCCCGGTGGAGGACGGAGATCGACCACGACGCCGCTGAAGCCGAGGCCATGCGCGAGCACTACGCCGCGGCACCCACCCCCTATGCCCCCACGGATCCGGACCCGCTTCGGGACGGGCTGCTGCGCGGCGTCCACGAATACCGCCTCCGTCTTACGGCTACGCGGGCCGGCACCGTCACCCCTCGATAGGAGACCATCAGGGACTTCACGAAGCTGCGGCAGGGCGCGAATACCTGCGAAGTAATCACGGCCGCGCTGGAGCGGGCCAAGGCGACGCAGTCTACCGCCAAGGGCCGCGTAGATACCGCCAAGAATCAACGCGATGTGCTGCTGCTGGACGCTGATGCCAAGCAGCTCGCGCCTTGGGAGAAGGCGCTGGCTGATGCTAGAGGCGACGAGGAACGCTTGGACGCTGTCATTCTGCAACTGACCACCCGCCTCTCTGCCGCGAAGCGGGCTGCTAACTTCGGCAAGATCAGCGATGCCCTGGAGCGCACCCGCACTGCCAAGGCAGCGCGCCCCGCTTGGTGGCAGAAGAACGACCCAGCCATCCAGAGGTGATCCGTGACGGTTACAGCTTCCACGCTGCCGCCGGGCGAAGCTCGCCTCGGAAGTCCCAACACGTCGGAATCCGTCACCACGAACCGGCCCCTTTCGCGTTCTTCCGACCAGGAAGGCGCACTGAGTGCTCTCGCCATCCTGCAGGCGAAGATCGCCCTGGCCGATAGAGGCTTTGGGGGGCCTAAGGTAAGGAGGTCTGAGAGAAAGCTCGCTGGCTTCCCTGGCGACCTATCATCCGGTCTTCCGCACTAAGGAAATCGGTCAAATTGCCGCCTGCTGCTTCATCGAGTTCCTGGAGGTTCAGGCCATCGTTGATGGCGTCCTGACGACACGCAGCCACTTCATCCGCAAGGTTAGGGCTTACAAAGCCCGGCATCTGGCTACGCTTATCCAGCCGCTGTTCCAGCCACTCCGCAGCGTCCATCGCCCTCTTCTCCTCTTGAGGCCGGGAGGAACTTGGCACGCTGATCCATCATACCGCACCGCACAAATCGGTGGTCACCGTCAGGACGCTTGGCGAGCAGCTGCTCGAGGCTACGCCGCCGCGAAGCTTCGGGTGATGAAGTCCACGCTGGATAAGACCGCCCAGGCCGTAGCTCGGTCAGCGTGGCCGCGGCCCTCGCCCAAGTTCCGCCTGCGCGGCCTCGTAGGCCTCCTGGGCACTGCGGTAGCCGCCAGGGCCTGTCCTGAAGGTCTCCCCGTCTCTGGTGAGCCGCCAGCCCCAGCCGGCCGAGCCGGGACCTCTGCGCTCCACCAATATCTCAGGGGCAGAGGACGTGGGCAGGAAGTGGTGGGGAATGACGTTCATCGCTGCTCTAAACATCCCAACCACAGGCTAAGTGTGGGGGTAACTGTGGGGTGCGGGACCAGAACGCCAAAAAATCCCAGCAGAATCAGCGCCCAGTGGCGTCCCGTACGGGATTCGAACCCGTGTTGCAGCCTTGAAAGGGCCGCGTCCTAGGCCTCTAGACGAACGGGACAGGCCGGACCGCACCAAGTGGCGCGCCGGGGGTCACTACAACGCCCGGCGGCCTCCGTCTAGCGGCCGTTCAAAGTGCAAGTGGCGCTTCGGGCGGGACCAAGGGGCTGCGCGGGGAAGCCGGCGCCTCGGAAGAGGCCGGGGAGGGCGAGGGCGGTGGAGACAGTTCCTCACGCTGCGGGGCCTCGGCAGGCGCTGGCGGCTGGCCCTCTGAGGAGGAGGAAGCCGGTGGATCGGCCCGCACCGGTGACTGCATGAGCGCCGGCGCCTGGCCCGGGGGAGGTGGCACATCGGCAACAGTGTAGTCTGGTACGATCCGCGCCTGCGCCCCAGCGATCACCAGAACCTTCTGGCCGATGGGAAGGGGCGGCACATCACGCTGGGTCACGCGCACCAGCTTCCCATCGGTCTGGCGCACGATGTACTCGGTGCCGCGATTGTCGTTCACGGCACGCTCGGCCGTGCTGCCGAACAACCCGCCGATCAGGCCACCGCCCACGCCGGCCAGGGCCGCGGTCATGTTGCCGCCCGGCGTCGCCGCCCCGACAATCCCGCCAGCCGCGGCGCCCACGGCCGCGCCGGAGGTGCCATCCGCCGAGATGGCAACCTCCCGCGCGCCGACGATGACACCCTGTTGCACCGGGTCCACCTGCTGCACCGCGCGGGTCGCATAGGTATCGGCAGAATAGTCACTGCCGCAGCCAGCGAGCAGCAGAAGGGGAATCAGGAAACGGCCTGGCGGCATGGGATCTCCGCGGTGTGTCCGGCAAGGCTGGGGCAGCGCCGGTGATACACCCGCCCCTCGCCCCGAACCCCAGCGCCGCGAGTTAGGGCGCCCTGCCGCCCAGGGCAACCCGAAAGGCCTCAGGCCGGGGCGGCGTCCTGCACATGCAGGCAGGTTGAGACCTCGCCATTCCAGCTCTCGGCGCGGAGCGTACCGCAGAGATGAAGCGGCATCCCGCGCGCCTTCAGCAGAAGATCCGCGAGCGGCCCTTCCTTGGCCCGGAAGCACACGGCCTTGAGCCGCCCTCCCCCCTCCCCTTCCAGAAAGAGCCGGATCGTGCCGCCCTCTTTCCCTACGCGGTCCGCGCGCACCACCCGGGCCCGGCGAAGCGCGAAGATCGGCTCCTCATTGCCCGTACCGAACGGGGCGAGGCGCCCGACCTGTTCCGCCAGTACCGTGTTCGCGGCGGAAACCGAAAGCGTACCTTCCACGACCAGCGCCGCCGCATCCGGCAAATCGGCCGCGCGGGCCAGGCGTTCGTTCAGGAAAGTCTGCAAGGCGTCGCGCTTCTCCAACCGGAAACTGAAGCCCGCGGCCATGGCGTGCCCGCCACCTGTTTCCAGCAATCCGGCCTGGCGCGCCGCAATGATGGCCGCGCCAAGGTCGATACCCGGCACTGAGCGCCCCGACCCCTTGGCGATCCCGTCCGAGATCCCGGCCACCAGCGTGGGCCGGTTGAACTTCTCCTTCACCCGCCCGGCCACGATGCCCACAACGCCGGGATGCCAGCCCTCGCCGCAGATCAGTGGCACCGGATGGCCCGCCGCCACCGCCCTCTCCGCCATGCTCAGCGCGGTGCCCAGCACCTCTGCCTCCACCTCCTGGCGGCGGCGGTTGGTGCTGTCGAGCTGCTCCGCCATGGCCTTGGCCTCGAGCGGATCATCCTCCAGCAACAATTTCAGCGCGAGATCGCTCTCGCCGATCCGGCCGGAGGCATTGATGCGGGGCCCGAGGCCGAAGCCCAGGGAATGGGCATTGGGTGCGTCCTTCACCCCTGCCACCTCCAGCAGCGCGGCAACGCCCGGCCGGCCGCGCCGCGCCATCAGCTTCAGTCCCTGGGATACGAGGGCGCGATTGAGCCCCGTCAGCGGCATCACGTCACAGACGGTCGCGATGGCGACGAGGTCCAGCAGATCCAGCAGCGGCGGTTCCGCCCGCCCCTCGAAGAAGCCGGTGCGGCGCAGGACACGGTGCAGGGCCACCGCCGCCATGAAGCACACCCCAGCCGCACAGAGGGTGCGGAGGCCGGAATCGCAGTCCAGCCGGTTCGGGTTAACCGTGGCCAGAATGGCCGGCGGCGGTCCCTCGGCCTTGTGGTGATCGAGGACCACCACATCGGCGCGGCCTCGCGCCGCCTCCAGCGCCGCATGGGCCGCGATGCCGCAATCGACGCAGACGATCAGCGTCGCCCCGCCATCGCAGAGCGCCGCGATGGCCGCTGCGTTCGGGCCATAACCCTCCTTGATCCGGTCCGGCACGTAATGGGTGGCGGGCACGCCCAGGTCGCGCAGCACGCGCACCATGAGCGCGCCGGCGCAGGCTCCGTCCGCGTCGTAATCGGCGAAGACCGCCACCTGCTCCGCAGCGCGGACAGCCTGGGCCAGCCGCTCCGCCGCCCGGTCCATGTCGCGCAGGCAGGACGGGTCGGGCAGCATGGCCCGCAGCCGTGGCTCCAGGAAATCCGCCGCGGCCTCCACCCCCACCCCGCGCGCAGCGAGCAGGCGGCCCACCAGTTCCGGCACATCCAGCCGTTGCGCGATGGCCAGACCCGTGCGCGCATCGGCCTCACGCCACACCCAGCGGCGGCCAGTCACGCTGCGCGTCACGCCAAGAACCGCCTCAGAGGAGGCGGTTCCGGCGTCCAGGAGACCCGTGTCAGGCAATGAAGGCGTTCGGCTTGGTGGCGAAGTTGTGGTGGCCCTCGATGTAGCGGACCGTGCCGGTCTTGCTACGCATGACGATGGAATGCGTCACCGCACCCTTCGCATGCCGCCGCACGCCGCGCAGCATCGCGCCGCTGGTCACGCCGGTGGCGGAGAACATCACGTCGCCCCGTGCCATGTCGTCCACCTTGAAGATACGGTCCGGGTCGGAGATGCCCATGGCCTTGGCGCGCTCGCGCTGCTCGTCATTCTCGTAGATCAGCCGGCCCTGCATCTGGCCGCCGATGCAGCGCAGCGCGGCCGCCGCCAGCACGCCCTCCGGTGCACCGCCCCAGCCCAGATACATGTCCACGCCCGCTTCCGGCTGGGAACAGGCGACCACGCCCGCCACATCGCCATCCGGGATCAGCATGATGCGCGCCCCGGCCTCGCGGCAGGCGCGGATGATGTCCTTGTGGCGATCACGGTCCAGGATGCAGACAACGAGATCCTCGATATCCGCCTTCTTCGCCTGGGCCAGGTTCTTCAGGTTCTCCTTCGGGCTGGCATCGATATGCACCACGCCCTCGGGCAGGCCGGGGCCGACCGCGATCTTGTCCATGTAGATGTCGGGCGCGTGCAGGAACCCGCCCTTCTCCGCGACGGCGAGCGTCGCGATCGCGTTCGGCATGCCGCGGGCGCAGATGGAGGTGCCCTCCAGCGGGTCCACCGCGATGTCCACCTCGGGGCCGCCCGCGCCGACCTTCTCGCCGATATAGAGCATCGGCGCCTCATCCATCTCGCCCTCGCCGATCACCACCGTGCCGGTGATGGCGACGCTGTCGAAGGCGCGGCGCATGGCGTCCACCGCGGCACCGTCGGCCGCGTTCTTGTCGCCCCGCCCGATCCAGCGGGAGGCCGAGATGGCCGCCGCCTCGGTCACGCGGACCAGCTCCATGGCCAGGTTGCGGTCGCTCTGAAGCGGCGCGTTCGGATTGATGGAGGGGGTCTGGCTCATGGCGTCTCGATCCGAATGAGGGCGGGGGGTTCAAGCACGGCGTCGAGCGCCGCGATGCGCGCGAGGGCCTCGCGCATCGCGGCCTCGCGCGATTCATGGGTGGTCAGTACCACTGGGACGGCTTCGCCAGGCGCGCGGCCGCGCTGGATCATGGATTCCAGGCTGATCCCGGCATCGCGCAGCGCGGCGGTCACATCGGCGATCACGCCCGGCCGGTCCACCACCATCAGGCGCAGGTAATAAGCTCCGGAATGCCGCTCCATGCCCACAGAAGGCAGGGCGGAGAAGGATTCCGCGCCCCAGACCGGGGTGTGGCGCCCACGCGCGATATCCACCAGGTCCGACACCACCGCGCTCGCGGTTGGTCCGGCGCCCGCGCCACGCCCGACCAGCACCACACGGCCGACATGGTCGCCCTCGGCCACCACGGCGTTGAACACGCCATCCACGGTCGCGATCGGGTGGGAAACCGGCACCATACAGGGGTGCACCCGCGTCTCTACCCCGCCATTCGTGCAGGATGCGATGCCGAGCAGCTTGATGCGATAGCCCAGCTCCTCCGCCAGCTTGATGTCGAGCGCCGAGACGGCCCGGATGCCCTCCACATGCACCGCGCCGAAATCCACCGGCCGCCCGAAGGCCAGCGCGGCCAGGATGGCCAGCTTATGCGCTGCGTCGATCCCGTCCACGTCGAAGGTCGGGTCTGCCTCGGCATAGCCGAGCTTCTGCGCCTCGCTCAGCGCCTCCGCGAATTCCCGCCCGCGCTCGCGCATCTGGGTCAGGATGTAGTTGCAGGTGCCATTCAGGATGCCGGTGACGCGGGTGATGCGGTTGCCCGCCAGGCCCTCGCGGATCGCCTTGATGGCGGGGATGCCGCCGGCCACCGCGGCCTCGAAGGCCAGCGGCACGTTCGACCGCGCGGCGAGCTCCGCCAGCTCCGCCCCATGGATGGCCAGCAGCGCCTTGTTGGCGGTCACCACCGGCTTGCCCGCCGCCAGCGCCGCCTGGATCAGCGCACGCGCCGGCCCCTCGCTGCCGCCGATCGTCTCGACCACCACATCCACCGCCGGGTCATTCGCCAGGGCGATGGGATCGTCATACCAGCGCAGCCCCTCCAGGCTGATGCCACGATCCCGCGTCCGGTCTCGGGAGGACACCGCCGTGACAGCGATCCGCCGCCCCGCGCGCGCCGCCACGATTTCCGCATTCTGCCGGAGCAACCCGAGAACGCCGGCTCCGACAGTGCCCAGGCCGGCCACCGCCACCGCAAGAGGACGGGTCATGCGCGAACCACGTCCACCTTGTGGGCGTCTTCCATGGCGGGCGCCGCATTGTCGCCCTGGAGGAAGCTCTTGATCCCGCGCAGCGCCTGCCGGATGCGATGGTTGTTCTCGACCAGCGCAATGCGGACATGGTCGTCGCCATGCTCGCCGAAGCCGACGCCCGGCGCCACCGCCACCTTGGCGCGGGCCAGCAGCAGCTTGGAGAACTCGACACTTCCCAGATGCCTGAACCGCTCGGGGATGGGCGCCCACATGAACATGGAGGCGTCGGGGGACGGCACGTCCCAGCCCGCCTGCTTCAGCCCCTTCACCAGCAGGTCGCGCCGTTCCTTGTAAAGCGCGCGCATCTCCGCGATGCAGTCCTGCGGCCCGTTCAGCGCGGCCGTCGCCGCCACCTGGATCGGCGTGAAGGCACCGTAGTCCAGATAGGATTTCACCCGCGTCAGCGCCGCGATCAGCCGCGGGTTGCCCGCCGCGAAGCCCATGCGCCAGCCCGGCATGTTGTAGGTCTTGGACATGGAGGTGAACTCCACCGTCACATCCTTCGCGCCGGGCACCTCCAGCACGGAGGGCGGCGGGGTGTCGCCGTAATACAGCTCCGCATAAGCGAGGTCGGAGAGGATGAAGATCTCGTGCTTGCGGCAGAAGGCCACCAGCTCCCGGTAGAACTCGATGCTCGCCACGAGGGCGGTCGGGTTGGACGGGAAGTTGACGATCACGGCCGTCGGCTTGGGCACGGAATGCCGCACCGCGCGGTCGATCGCGCGCAGCATCTCGTCATCCGGCGTGTAGGGGATGGAACGCACGGAGGCGCCCGCGATCAGGAAGCCGAACTGGTGAATCGGATAGGACGGGTTCGGCACCAGGATCGTGTCGCCCGGGGAGGCGATGGCCTGGGCCAGATTCGCCAGCCCCTCCTTCGAGCCCAGCGTCGCGATCACCTCCGTCTCCGGGTCCAGCTTCACGCCAAAGCGACGCGCGTAATAGGCGGCATGGGCCTTTCGCAGGCCGGGAATTCCCTTGGAGGAGGAATAGCGATGCGTCCGCGGATCCTGCACCGCCTCGATCAGCTTGGCCACGATATGGGGCGGCGTCGGGCTGTCGGGATTGCCCATGCCCAGGTCCACCACATCCTCTGCGGCCGCGCGTGCCTTGGCCTTTGCGGCGTTGACCTCCGCGAAGACATAGGGTGGCAGTCGGCGGATGCGGTGGAACTCGTCGGTCATGGTCCGGTGCTCGGCGTCTTTGCTTGGCTAGGATAGCGACGGCGGTCAGAGGCCGCGAGGCGCGATTGGCGGGAAGCTGGGTGGCGCCGCGAGATCGGGTGGCGCCGGGATGTTCATCTCCGCCGGTGGCGCCTCCGGCGCCTCCTCTGGGATACTGGGAACAGTGGTCCCCGGCAGCAGCAGCGTGGCGGGACCGGTGCCGATAGGCGGGGCGGGTGCCAGCCTCGCGGGCGGCGGCGGCGCGGCCGGCACGGCGGCCAGCCCCTCGGTCGCCGGGCGCTCAGGCACGGGCGCGCCGGACGGCCGGGGTGTCTCAGCGGCGGCACGGGCCGCGGCCAGGGCGGCGGAAAGCTCCGCCCGCTCGGCGGCCGGGCCACGGGCGGGCCGCTGCGGAACGCTGGCCAGGTTGGGGCTGCCGCGGTCCAGCCCGGGCGGCAAGGGCCGGCCTTCCAGCGCCTCCCCGCTGAGCTGGCGGTAGAACTCCCAGGGACTCTCGCCAGGCGAGCCGACACAGCCGCCGAGGACGGGTGCCATGCCCAGCAAAAGGGCCAGAGATGGAACAAATGGCAGGGCCGGGCCTGCTTGCCTCGCCCAATCCCGCTCCCTAGCTTTCCCGAACCGGATCAGATCCGGCCGGACCGGCATGGCCTGCCTTCGCATCGCGCGCTCCTCTGCCCGGGGTTTGCCGCAGATTGGCGACCGGCGGAAGCCACGGAAGAGAAACCTGAGCGACGGCGCGCCAGTCGCCGCACCGCCAGGAAAGGGAGAGAGCACGCGGATGAGCCAGAAGCGGGAGAGCGGCCGGACCCCGCCAGAGGTGGCGAAGGCCGGCGCTGCGGCGCTTGGCGGCCCCGAGCAGGGCAGCCCACCCGCGCCGAAGAAGGCCCGGGGCGGCCGGAAGACCACTGCCTCCACCCTGTCCCAGGACATCCAGGCGCCGATGGTCCGGGCGAAGCCACCCGGCCAGGAGGTGCCGGCTGCCGAACCGGACGCCTCCCGGATCGCCATGGCCATTGCCGAATCCTCCCCCGCGCCGGTGATGAATGCCCGCCATTCCGCAGCCGATCCGGCGCCGCCCGGGCCCGTGGCCTCCTCACCAGCCCCGGAGGCCAAGGCTGCGCCTGATCCCCAGGCCGTTCCCCCGCCCAGCCCCGCTCAGCCCAGCCCGGCGCCCCAGCCCGAAGCTGCGGCCAAGCCGGCTCCCTCCGCGGCCACCCCGCTGTCGGGCCTGCCTGAGCCTCCCTTTCGCCTGCCCGACCCGGCCGTTGTCAGCCGCACGATGGCCGATGTGGCCGAGCGCGGGCAGCGGATCGTCGCCGACTTCCTGCGCCGGCAGAGCACGACAGCGGACGGCCGTCCGAATCCTGATCCGCTGAATATCGGCACGGCTTTCCTGGAGATGACCGCGCGCCTGATGGCCAATCCCGCGCGCATCATGCAGGCCCAGATCGGCTTCTGGCAGGATTACCTGACGCTCTGGCAGAACACCGCGCGCCGCATGCTGGGCGCGCAGGTTGATCCCGTGATCGCGGAGCGGAAGGGCGACAAGCGCTTCAAGGACGAAGCCTGGCGCGAGAACGAGGTCTTCGACTTCATCAAGCAGTCCTACCTGCTCTCCTCCCGCTACTTCACCAATGTGGTGCATGGGGCGGAGGGACTGGATCCGAAGACGGCGCAGAAGGTCGATTTCTACACGCGCCAGTTCGTGGACGCGATGAGCCCCACGAATTTCTGGCTCACCAACCCCGAAGTCCTGCGCAAGACCGCCGAGACCGGTGGCGAGAACCTGCTCAAGGGCCTGTCCAACCTGCTCTCCGACCTGGAGCGCGGGAAGGGCAAGCTGCGCATCAACATGACCGACGAGAGCAAGTTCTCGATTGGGGAAAACATCGCGGTCACGCCGGGCAAGGTGGTGTACCGCAACGAGTTGATGGAGCTGATCCAGTACAGCCCCACGACGGAGAAGGTGCTGAAGCGGCCGCTGCTGATCCTGCCGCCCTGGATCAACAAGTTCTACATCCTGGACCTGCGTCCGAAGAACTCCTTTGTCCGCTGGGCCGTCTCCCAGGGCCACACGGTCTTCGTCTGCTCCTGGGTCAACCCCGACGAAACCCTCGCCGAGATGGGCTTCGACGACTACATGCGCCTAGGCCCCTATGCCGCCATCGACGCCATCGAGAAGGCGACCGGTGAGCGGCAGGTGAACGCCATCGGCTACTGCCTGGGTGGGACGCTGCTGGCCTGCACCCTGGCGCATATGGCGAAGCGCAAGGATGACCGGATCGCCTCCGCCACCTTCTTCACGACCATGCTGGACTTCGAGGAGACCGGGGAACTCGGCGTCTTCATCGACGAGGAGCAGCTCCAGTCCATCGAAGCGAAGATGAGCCAGCGCGGCTACCTGGAGGGGGCGGAGATGGCCGACACCTTCAATATGCTGCGCGCCAATGACCTGATCTGGTCCTTCGTCGTGCAGAACTATCTGCTGGGGCAGGAACCCTTTCCCTTCGACCTGCTGTTCTGGAATGGCGATTCCACCCGCATGCCGGCGAAGATGCACAGCTTCTATCTGCGCCGCATGTACCAGCAGAACGACCTTGTGAAGCCCGGCGGGATTGAGCTGGATGGCGAGGCACTGGACCTGCGCGACATCAGGATTCCGACCTATTTCCTCGCCACCCGCGAGGACCATATCGCGCCCTGGAAGAGCAGCTACCGGGCAACACAGCTCCTCTCCGGGCCCGTACGCTTCGTTCTTGCCGCCTCCGGCCATATCGCCGGCGTGGTGAACCCGCCGGACAGCGGCAAATACAGCCATTGGGTGGGCAGCGCGGAGAAGGCGCCGGAGCAGCCCGCCGAATGGTTCGAGGGCGCGACCGAATTCGCCGGTTCCTGGTGGCCGGACTGGCAGCGCTGGGTGACGAGCCAGGACCGCACCATGGTCCCGGCCCGCCAACCCGGCGAGGGCGGCCTGGCGGCGCTGGAGGATGCGCCGGGCACCTATGTGAAGGTCATGGCTGGCGATTGAGGCAGCGGGGGAACACCCTCCCCCGGCTGTTCCTCAGATGCTGAATGGAACGGACCCGCGCCCGCCCCGCTCCGGCGGAACGGGCGTGTCGAATTCGACCGCCCAACCATTCGTGTCATCCAGCCGCCGGACTTCCAGGGCCAGATTCGCGGTCGCCATCTCGCCTTGCGGCAGCGGCCCGGGATCGGAAAGCCGGCCCAGCGCCGCCTGTCCCCCGCGGGGAAACAGTGCGGAAGGCAGCGCAGCCGCTGAAGCGTCCCGGTTCCCGGCCGTCAGCGCGCGATAGGCCGCCGCCAGTGCGGCCGCCATGCGTGGCGAATCGGCCAGGGGATCGGCCCCGAGCGCCCCGCGCATCTCGTCCCGCGCCAGCCCGATGCCCTCGCGCGTGGCGCGAGGCACAGGAGCCCAGCGCGGCTGCGCCGTCAGCTCCACCGACAGCCATTCCAGCAAGGCAGCCATCCGCGCCACCCGGGCCGGGTCGTTCGGGATACCGGCGCTGGCGCCCTGCATACCCTGCGCCAGGGTCGCCACGGCCGCGCGGCCGGGATCCATATCCGTCGGCAGCAGCCCGGCCGGTGGCGGCCAGCTGGCATTGGAGCGCCTCAGCTCATCACAGCCCGGCAGGGTTGCGAGCGCCAGGAGGGTGAGCAGCGCACCGCGTCGCGTCATCGGAGAATCCTGTGCCATGAGGCCGGGAAGATGCCGTGCCAGCCCCCTGGCGTCACTCCAGATCCTGGTCCTCGATCCGGCCGAACTCAATGTCGCGCTGGGCGCGTCGGGTGGCCTGGTTGGCCTGGGGCATACGCGGCAGGTTCGCGAGCCGGGTCAGGATGTCCGGCGGGAAAATGGGCGGCGGCAGCGCCGCGGCGGCCGCTGCCGTGTCCCCACGGGCGAGCGCGGCGGCCGCGGCTTCCATGCCGTTGATCACCACGGTCCCTGGCACGTCGGTCGGGATGCCCAAGGCCCTGCGCACCTCCCAGCGAGCCGCCTGGAGTGAAGGCGGCGTGATCGTGCTGAAGGTGAAGAAGCTGCGGTCAGCCGCCACGGCCAGGGTGGCCCATTCGAGCCGGCTGACGGCAACCGCCGCGTCGGCCGGACGCCCGGCGAGACGCGCTGGACCGCTGAAGGCCTCCGCCGCCCCCTCGATGGCGTTGAATGCCGGGTTGCGGGTTCCCTGCCCCGCCAGCGGCGGCACCGGCGGAACTGGTTCCTGCCGCACGGGGGTGCATCCCATGACGGCCAGCACGAGAAGCGGAGCGATGCGGCGCATGCGGCTGGCGTCCCTCAAAGGCTGGCGCGGTGTTCCCTTGCCAGCTCGGCATAATGGGCGGCCGTCTTGTCCCATCCGGCTCGCTCCTCCGCGGACATGACGCGGACGAAGCGCGCGGGGGAGCCGAGCCAAAGCTCGTTCGGCCCGATCCGCTTGCCGGGCGGCAGCAGGCCGCCGGCGCCGATCATGCCGCCCTCCTCAATCACCGCCCCGTCCAGCACCGTCGCCCCCATGCCCACAAAGGCACGGTCTTTCAGCGTGCAGGCATGGACGATGCAGGCATGCCCGACCGTGACATCCGCGCCGATGATGGCGGGGATGGTGCCCCGGGCGACATGAACGATGGTGCCGTCCTGGATGTTGCTGCGCGGCCCGACGCGGATGAAGTTCGTATCCCCGCGCAGCACGCAGCCATACCAGACGCTGGCCCCCTCCCCCAGTTCGACATCGCCGATCACGGAGGCAGAGGGCGCCACCCAGGCACTCTCATGAATGGACGGCCACTTGCCCTTGAAGGGGTAGAGAGGGCCGCTCACGCCGCCTGCTCCATCCGCTTCGCGCCGGCCAGGCCCAGCATCAGCTCCAGGTTCTGCACCGCCGCGCCGGACGCGCCCTTGCCCAGATTGTCCAGCCGCGCGACCAGCACGGCCTGCCGGAGCGCTGCATTCCCGTAGGCGCGTAGTTCCAGAAGGTTCGTGTCGTTCAGCGCCTCCGGCTCCGGCCGCGCCTCATCCGGCGGCAGCACGCGCACGAATTCGGCCCCGCGATAATGGGCCTCCAGCACTGCTTGAAGATCGGCTGGCGTGGGCGTGCCGTTCAGCAGGTCCAGATGCAGCGGCACGGAGACGAGCATGCCCTGCCGGTAATCCCCCACGCTCGGCACGAAAATCGGCCGGCGGGCCAGGCGCGAGTAATGCTGCAGCTCCGGCACATGCTTGTGCTCCAGCCCCAGCCCATACAGCTCGAAAGCCGGGTGCTCACCTTCCTCGAACTGCGCGATCATCGACTTGCCGCCGCCGGAATAGCCGGAGACAGCATTGACGGTAACGGGATAATCGGCCGGCAGGACTCCGGCATCGACCAGCGGCCGCAGCAGGGCGATGGCGCCGGTCGGATAGCAGCCGGGATTCGCCACGCGCGGGCTGGCCGCGATGGCCTCGGCCTGGCCGGGGGCCAGCTCGGGGAAGCCATAGGCCCAGTCCGGGTCCACACGATGGGCGGTGGAAGCATCCAGCAGCTTCGGGGCATCCGCACCCAGGCTGGCGGCGAGCGCCGTTGCCTCCTTCGCCGCCGCATCGGGCAGGCACAGGATTACGGCATCCACCTCGGCGAAGAGGGCGCGCTTGGCCTCGGGATCCTTACGGCGCTCGGGGGGCAGCGAGCGCAGGGTGATGTCGCTCCGCCCCTGAAGGCGCTCGACGATCTGAAGCCCGGTCGTGCCGGACTCGCCGTCGATGAAGACGCTCGGAATCGTGCCCTTGGCCATCTGGCTCTCCTCAGGGGTGCAAATAGGGGCTTGGGGTTGCCGAAACGCAAGAGGGGCGGCCCTTGCGGGCCGCCCCTCCTGATGAACAGTCCAGACAGGACCGGCGTGACGCCGGCCCGCCAGCGTCAGCGCTTGCTGAACTGGAAGGAACGTCGGGCCTTCGGCTTGCCGTACTTCTTGCGCTCGACCACGCGCGGGTCGCGGGTCAGGAAGCCGGCCTTCTTGAGGATCGGGCGCAGGCCCGGCTCATAGTTGGTCAGCGCGCGGGACAGGCCATGGCGCACCGCGCCGGCCTGGCCGGACAGGCCGCCACCGACGACCGTGCACATGACGTCGAACTGCTGGTAGCGGTCGGCCACCAGGAAGGGCTGGGCGATCAGCATGCGCAGCACCGGGCGGGCGAAGTACTTCGCGGCCGGCTTGCCGTTGATCTCCACGGTGCCCTTGCCCGGCTTGATCCACACGCGGGCAATCGCGTTCTTGCGGCGACCGGTGGCATAGGCACGGCCCAGCGCGTCGCGCTTCGGCTCACGCGCAGCAGCGGCGGCGTTCTCCGGGGAGGCCGGGGTGCCGGCCACCAGGGTCTTGAGATCGGCCAGGGAAGTGGCGGTGGTCTCGCTCATACTCAGGCAGCCTTCTTCGCGGCGGCGATGTTCTTGCGGTTCAGCGCGCCGACATCCAGCGGCTTGGGCGACTGACCGGCATGCGGATGCTCGGGACCGGCATAGACATGCAGGTTGCGCATCTGCGCACGGCCCAGGTTGTTGCGCGTGATCATGCGCTCCACGGCCTTCTCGACCACCCGCTCGGGGAAGCGGCCCTCGAGGCCCTCCCGCACCGTGCGGCCCTTGATGCCGCCGGCATAGCCGGTGTGCCAGTAGAAGACCGACTGCTCGGCCTTGTTACCGGTGACGCGCACGCGGCGGGCGTTGATGATGACCACATGGTCGCCGCAATCGACATGCGGCGTGAAGGTGGACTTGTGCTTCCCGCGCAGGCGGTTGGCGACGAGGGCGGCAAGACGGCCGAGGACGAGGCCATCGGCGTCGATCAAGATCCAGTCCTTCTGGACCTCGGCCGGCTTGATCGAGCGGGTCTGGGTTTCGAGCATGTTCTCTAGTTCAGTGCCTAAGATTGCGCCGCGTATGGACGGATCGGGCTCCCAGGTCAAGGAAAAGATGTGTGGTATTATCTTACCACATACGCCGGCACCCCTGCCCTGCGGGGCTAAACGCCACCATCTTGGGCCGTGATGCGCCGCTGGCTCCTGCTCCTAACACTCTTGGTTCTGCTCCTGCTGCTGCTGCCCCGGGCGGTGGTGCTTCCGCCCGAGCTGAACCCCTCCGCTCCCCTGGACCTGCGCAACGCGCCGGGGCTGCTGACCGGGTACAAGCTCTCCCGCATGGCGCGTGACCCCGGCTTTTGCGAGGCATCCTTCGCCGTCTCCGGCATTCCCCTGCACAGGCTCCCTCCCCAGCCCCTCCGGGACGGCTGCGGGATCGCGGAGCCCGTGCGCCTGCCCAGCAGCCTCCGCTTCTCACCCAGTATCCCCGTGGTGAACTGCCCCCTGGCCGCGGCCTGGGCGATTTTCGAGCGCGACGGGCTGCAGCAGGCCGCTGA
Source organism: Roseomonas chloroacetimidivorans (assembly GCF_049629625.1). NCBI lineage: Bacteria > Pseudomonadati > Pseudomonadota > Alphaproteobacteria > Acetobacterales > Roseomonadaceae > Roseomonas > Roseomonas chloroacetimidivorans. Next base: position 38,613 of record NZ_JBNBZS010000008.1, read on the forward strand.
GAGGACCCTCGGCCAGCGCGTGACCGGCGTGCACCATCTCGGCGCCTATAACTGCCGGAACATCTACCACCAGCAGCACGGCCGCCGCAGCCGGCACGCCACGGCCGACGCGCTGGACATCGCGGGCTTCACCCTGGCCGACGGCCGCAGCATCGCCTTGCCGCGCGACTGGAACGCCCCTGGCTCGGCCGGTCCCTTCCTGCGGGCCGTGCGGGATTCGGCCTGCCGGGTCTTCGGCGCGGTGCTCGGTCCGGACTACAACGCCGCCCATCGCGACCATTTCCACCTGGACCGGGGAGGCTGGGGCACATGCCGTTGACGAGGACTTATGGCTGAACTGATTGCCGTGATTGGTGCTTCCGGCCGATCCGGCATCGCCCTCTCCCGCGCCCTGATCGCGGAGGGCCTGCCCTTCCTCCCCGTAGTGCGGGATGCTGCCCGCTGGGCCGCCACGGGCCTGCCCGGTGCGCCCCGGCTGGCCGATCTGCGCGACCCGAACACCTTGCGCGCGGCGCTGGACGGTGCGGGCCAGATTGTCTCCTGCGCCCATGCCCGCCATGCGCCTGCCATCCTGGCCGCCGCTCCGCCCGGCGTGCCCGTGGTTCTGATGGGCAGCACCCGCCGGTTCTCCCGCTGGCGCGACGACCATGGCGACGGGGTGCGGAGCGGCGAGGCAGCGCTGCTGGAAAGCGGCCGCCCGGGCGTGATCCTGCACCCCACCATGATTTACGGCGCCCAGGGTGAGGATAACGTCCAGCGCCTGGCCGCCCTGCTGCGCCGCCTGCCCCTGGCGCCGCTGCCCGGCGGCGGCCGCGCCCTGGTGCAGCCCATCCACCAGTCCGACGTCACGCGGTCCCTGGTCGCCGCCCTGCGGCGGGACTGGAAAGGCCCGCATGCCCTGGTGATCGCGGGCCCCGAGCCCATGCGCTACGCCGATTTCCTCCGCACCGTTTGCCGTGCAGCCGGGTTCCGCCCGCCCCGCGTGGTGCCCCTGCCCCTGACCCCGCTGCTTGCCGCCGTGCCGCTGCTGCGCCTTGTCCCCGGCATTCCCCGCATCCGCGCCGCCGAGCTGCGTCGCCTGACCGAGGACAAGGCCTTCGACATCCGCCCGATGCGCGATGAGCTGCGGGTCAACCCGATCGGGCTGTCGGAAGGACTGGCCCTCACCTTCTCCTCGCGCTAGCGAGGCCCAAGACCATCCGCCAGCGAGGCCCCATGCCCATCATCAACCGCATCGCCGAATTCCACGACGACATGACGGCCTGGCGCCGCGACTTCCACCAGCATCCCGAGCTGAACTTCCAGGAAGTCCGCACCAGCCGCATCGTGGCCGAGAAGTTGCGCGAATTCGGCTGCGACGAGGTGATTACCGGCATCGCCACAACGGGCGTGGTCGGCGTCATCAAGGGCCGTGGCGAGGGCGGCGCCATCGGACTGCGCGCCGATATGGACGCCCTGCCGATCCACGAGGAATCCGGCGTGCCCCACGCCTCCCAGACCCCCGGCGTGATGCATGCCTGCGGCCATGACGGCCACACCACCATGCTGCTGGGCGCGGCGCGCTACCTGGCGGAGACGCGGAACTTCTCCGGCACCGCCTATATGATCTTCCAGCCCGCCGAGGAAATGGGCGGGGGCGGCGAGGTGATGGTGAAGGAGGGGCTGTTCGAGCGCTTCCCGATGGACCGCGTCTTCGGCCTTCACAACTGGCCCGGCCTGCCCGCGGGCGAGATCTATTGGCGCGTCGGCCCCGTGATGGCGGCGGTGGCGGATATCCGCATCACCATCACCGGCAAGGGCGCGCATGGCGCCATGCCGCACCAGGGCAATGACCCCGTCGTCATCGCGGCCCAGATCGTGACCGCACTGCAATCCATCGTGGCCCGCAACGTGGAGCCGGTCGAGGGCGCCGTCGTCACCATCGGCGAGATCAAGGGCGGCAATGCCTTCAACGTAATCCCGGAAGTTGTGACCCTGCGCGGCACGGCCCGGTGGTTCCTGCCCGAGGTCGGCGACATCCTGGAGACGAAGGTGAAGTCGATCGCCTCCGGCATCGCCCTGGCCTTCGGCGCGCAGGCCGAGGTGCATTTCGACCGCATGTACCCCGCCACCATCAACGAGCCCGAGAGCACCGCCCTGGCCGCGAAGGCCGCCCGCGCCGTGGCCGGCGAGGGTCGCGTGAAGGAGCTGGAGAAGCCGACCATGGGCGGCGAGGACTTCTCCTTCATGCTCAACGCCAAGGACGGCGCCTATCTCATGCTCGGCGCCGGCCGGTCCGCCAGCGACCCGCAGGTCCACCATCCCCGCTACGACTTCAATGACGATGTCCTGCCGGTCGGTGCCTCCTGGTGGGCGACGCTGGTGGAACAGCAGCTTCCCCGGAAGGGCTGACCAGCCGGGCCTCCTCGGCCAGCCAATCGCGGAGGGCAGCCAGCGCCGGGTCGTCCTCCCGTTCAGCGTCGTGCAGCAGGGTGAAGCGGCGCGTGGTGGACCGCATGAAGGGATGCGGCACCACCACGCGCCCCGCCGCGAGGTCCTGTCCCACCAGGGCACCGTGCGCCAGCCCCCCGCCCAGCCCGTCCGCCCCCGCCCCTTCCGCCGCCGCATCCAGCGCCAGGGCAATGCTCTCGAAGCGCGGTCCCGCATTCGGATCCAGGCCCGTGATGCCGGCGGCCGAAAGCCAGCGCGCCCAGTCATCCGGCCGCTGCCGCGAATGAAGCAGCCGCTGCCCCCGCCAGTCGAAGCCATCCCGGGCCAGGGCGGGCGCGCAGACCGGCACCATCTCGATCGGCACGAGCGGCAGCATCGCCAGGCCCGGACGAGGCCGTGAATCCGCCACCGCGATCACCGCGTCGAAAGCGCCGGGCACCAGTTCCAGCGGATCGGCGCTGGTCTGCAAATCGATCTCCAGCTCCGGATGGCGCTCCCGCAGCCGGTTCCAGCGCGGGATCAGCCAGCGGCTGGCGAAGAGGGTGTAGGCCCCGATCCGCAGCCTCCGGCGCGGCGCCGCATGGCGCATCGCGACCACCCCCGCCGCGATCCGGTCCAGCCCATCCCGCGCGGCGGCGAACAGCGCCTCCCCTGCGGGTGTCAATGCCAGGCCGGATGCACCACGGGTGAACAGGGCCGTCCCCAGCTCCTCCTCCAGCATCCTTACCCCACGGCTGACGGCGCCGGGCGTGACGGAAAGCTCCCCCGCCGCGCGGGTCACGCTGCGGTGCCGCGCCGCTGCTTCGAAGCTGCGCAGCGCGACCAGGGAGGGCAGGCGCCGATAGGTCATCGGCGTTGAGCTTAGCTCAACGCCTCCGCCTAACAAATCGATTGGCATGCCGCCCCGGCGCGATCAGCTTTCGCCGGCCCGCATCACAGGGGCCCATCAGTTCGAGGAAGCGCGCCATGCATGTTCGCCCCCCCGGCCCACCGGCCGGCGCCGCCGCGATTCCGGACAGCCACGGCCTGAACCTGTTCCGCGCGGACCCGGTTCTGGCCCGCCTTGCCTCGCTTTACTTGCCGCCCGACCTCGCAGCGCATCTGGAACCGCATCTCGACCGGCTCGGCGCCCTGGCCGGCGGCACGCTCGACGCCCTGGCCATGACGGCCGACCACAACCCGCCCGAGCTGCACCACCGCAACCGCCGGGGCGAAGATACGCAGAGCATCGAGTACCACCCTGCCTATCGCGAGATGGAGCGGCTGGCCTTCGGTGAGTTCGGCCTCGCCGCTCTCTCCCATCGCGGCGGCGTACTGGGCTGGGACAAGCCCATGCCACCCGCGGCGAAATACCTGCTGACCTATCTCTTCGTGCAGGCCGAATTCGGCCTCTGTTGCCCCGTCAGCATGACGGACAGCCTGACCCGCACGCTCCGGAAGTTCGGCGATCCCGCCTTGGTCGCCCGCTACCTGCCCGCGCTGACCAGCCAGGACATGGACGCACTGAACCAGGGCTCGATGTTCATGACGGAACAGGGCGCCGGTTCCGACATCGCCGCGACGGTGGTGCAAGCCGCCCCGCGTGAGGATGGCACCTGGTCCCTCACCGGCGACAAGTGGTTCTGCTCCAATCCCGATGCGGAACTCGCCATGGTGCTGGCCCGGCGCGAGAACGGCGCGCCCGGCCTGAAGGGCGTCTCCCTCTTCCTCCTGCCCCGCACCCTGCCAGACGGCACGCCGAACCACCACCGCATCGTCCGGCTGAAGGACAAGCTCGGCACCCGCTCCATGGCCTCGGGCGAGGTCACCATGAACGGCGCCATTGCCTGGCTGGTGGGCGAGCCGGAGGCGGGCTTTCGCCAGATGGCGGATATGGTGAACAACTCCCGTCTCTCGAATGGCGTGCGCGCCGCCGGCATGATGCGCCGCGCGACGACCGAAGCGCTGTTCATCGCCCATCGCCGCGTCGCCTTTGGCAAGCGCTTGATCGAGATGCCGCTGATGCGCCGGCAGCTCGCCAAGATGCTAGTGCCGACGGAGCAGGCGCGCACGATGGTCTTCCAGACCGCCGAGGCGCTGCGCCGATCCGATGCCGGGGAGGACGGCGCCTACCCGCTCCTCCGCATTCTCACGCCGCTGATCAAGTTCCGCGCCTGCCGCGACGCCCGCAAGGTGACAGGCGACGCGATGGAGGTGCGTGGCGGCTGTGGCTACATTGAGGAATGGTCGGACGCGCGGCTGCTGCGCGATTCCCACCTGGGCAGCATCTGGGAAGGCACGAGCAACATCGTCGCCCTGGATGTTCTGCGCGCCGCGACGCGCGAGGGCTCCCTGCCCGTCCTGCGCGATCATGTCCGCGCCCTGCTCGGCAATGGCGAAACGCTTCCCGAGGCGGCCCCCGCGCTGGACCGCGCCATCGCCCTCGCCGAAGCCGCCCAGGACGATCCGGCCCTGGCCCGCCAGGCCGCTTCCGCCCTCTATCACGTCACTTCCGCGGCCGCCCTGGCCTGGGAAGCCGCGCGGCTTGCCATGCCAGAGCGGCTGGAAATCGCGCGGCTCGTGCTGCGCCACCGCGTGCTGGCGCGCGATCCGCTGAATCCGGCCACCGAAGAGGCCGCAACGCTCCGGGACCTTCTGCCCGATCCCGGCGCGAACCAGGGAGAGAACGCCTGATGGAACCCACCCTTCCCCGCCGCGCCCTTCTCGGCGCCGCCACTGTCGCCGCCCTCGCTCGCCCGGCCCTCGCCCAGCCCGGCGGACGACCGGTCCTGCTGGTCGTTCCCTTTTCCCCCGGCGGTCCGACGGATCTGATCGCGCGCCGCCTCGCCATCAGCCTCGGCGAGGGCCTGAATCAGGTTGTGGTCGTGGAGAACCGCGCCGGCGCTGGCGGAAATATCGGGGCGGAATTCGTGGCCCGCAGCGCGCCGGACGGCCACACGATCCTCTTCGGCACCTCCGGCCCGCTGGCCATCAACAAGATGCTCTATCCCGGCCAGGGCTATGACCCCGTGAAGGATTTCGCGCCGGTGGCCCCGCTCGGCCTCATCCCGAACGTGCTGACGGTCAACGCCAATATCCCCGCGCGCAATGTGCAGGAACTGATCGCCCTGTCGAAGAAGGAGCGGCTTTCCTTCGGCTCCTCCGGCAATGGTGCCTCCTCCCATCTCGCCGGCGCGCTGTTCAACACCATGGCCGGGACGAATTTCGAACACATCCCCTATCGCGGCACCGGCCCGGCGCTGAACGATCTGCTGGCCGGACATATTGCGATGGTGTTCACCGATGTGCTGACCGCCCTGCCCCATCTGCAGGGCGGCCGTGCGCGCGCGCTGGGCATCACAACCCTGGAACGCTCCGCGGTGCTGCCAGACCTGCCGACGATCGCCGAGCAGGGTCTGCCGGGCTATGACGCCTCGGTCTTCTTCGGCCTCGTCGTGGCCGCCGCGACACCCGATCCGCTGCGTGAACGGCTGCGCGCCGCGCTCGCGGCCACAGTCGCGCAACCGGAGATGCGGAAGTTCCTGGAAAGCCAGGGCATGCAGTTGGCGCCGGAACGGACCCCTGCCGCCCTGAAGACGCTAATGGCCACGGAGTCCGAACGCTGGGCCCGCGTCATCCGCGAGGCAAATGTCCGCGCGGATTGAAACCGCGCGTCAAACTCCAGGTAAACACAACGGGTCCGGGGGAGAATTTCCTCTCCCCCGGCTTTGTCAGCTTCCCACCTTCAACGTCGAAACCAGCCCGCGCAGGCAGGCCAGGATCGATAGCGGCGTCAGCTTCCCCGTGCGCGGATTCGTCTCGCTGGGCACGCCCTCGATCGTCATGGTGAAGCGCGCCGCATCGGCTTCCACGCGGATCGTGTGGGTGTTGCGGGTCAGGCCGGGCACCGCCCAGATCTCGACCACGGTCCGCTCCGGTCCGATTCCCGCCAGGGCCAGGGCGGCGGCGACGTTCACATTGGCCGGGAAGCCACGCGCAGCCTCAAAGGCATTTCCCTTGAAGATCTGGGTCGGCTCGGTCACTGTCCCCATGTCCAGCCCCTTCTCAGCCAGATAGGGCGCACCCTCCAGCCCGCGCGGCGGCTTGCGGGTCTCGATGACCACGCTTGCCACGGGCGCCTCGGCCGCGGCGCGCACGGCATCCAGTCCCAGCAGGGCGCCGGTCGGCACGATGATCCGGGCACCGCTGGCCCGCGCCTCCTCCACCAGATGCATGCGCGGCAGCAGCGCACCGACAGAAGCCGGGACGAAAATGCGCCCGCGCCGGATGGCCGGCACTGCCACCGCCTCGAACACCGCTGCCGGCGCGCATTCAACGATGATCTCCGCCTCCTCCGCCAGAGCCTCGATCGGCACCAGCTTGGGTCGGCTACGGAAGCCCAACAGGTTGGCTTCCGCCTTGGCCATGTCGCGCGCTGCCACGGCGACGAGGCGCAGCCCCTCCACCTCCGCGTCCAGATGGCGGGCCAGTTCCAGGCCGATGGCGCCCAGCCCGGCGATGGCAACCGTTTTGACCAAGGGAAGCCTCCTGCTCAGACGACGGGCGACATGCCGCCATCCACGTTGATGGCGGTGCCCGTGACGTAATCGCCGGGTTGGGAGGCGAGCGCCAGGGCCATGGCGGCAAACTCCTCGGCGCGGCCCATCCGCTTCATGGGGATGGCCTGGCCGGCCTCCTCCATCCATTCCTCATAGGTCTGCCCACCCGGATCGGCAGCGTGGCGGCGCACCCATTGGTCGCTATCGATCTTGCCGACCAGCAGCGCGTTCACATTGATCCCCAGCGGGGCCCCTTCCCCAGCCATGATCTTGGTCAGCGCCATGCCTGCGGCGCGCGAGACGGCGGTGGGCGCACCCGTCGGCGGCGGCGCCTTCGCCCCAATATTCAGCACGTTGATGATCCGCCCGAAGCGCCGCCCTGCCATGCCCGGCCAGACCAGACGGGCCAGCCGGATCGCGGCGAAGAGCTTCAGATCCAGATCCTGCTGCCAATCCGCATCGGAAAGCGACATCAGCGGGCCCCGGCGGGAGGTACCGGCATTGTTCACGAGGATATCGACGCCGCCGAGCGCCGATTCGGCGTCCCGATAAGCCTGTTCGCAGCCCTCGGCCGTGGCGATGTCGGCCGTGACTGGCACGCTGCCCGGGATCGACCGAGCCGCCTCGGCCAGAGGCCCTTCCTGTCGTGCCACCATGGCGACGCGTGCCCCGGCGGCCGCGAAGGCCCTCGCCATGGCAAGGCCGAGTCCACGGGACCCACCGGTGATCAGGGCGCGGCGACCCTCCAGGGAAAGCTGCATGGGCGTCCTCTCCAGTCCTGGGGCGGCGTTGTCCGCCTCCAGCCGGTCAGGAGTTCGCGGGCGGGCTGCGCCCCTGTCAACCGAGGAGCGGCTGCCTCCCAGCCCCGGCCTGCGGTGACAGATTTTTAGGAAGCGACCGCTAACACCGGAGAAAACTGGGATTTGAGGGCCGAGGTCCTGCATGCAAGCCACACAAAGCCGCCTGAGCGGCGGCGAAGCGCGGATCGCGCTTCAGGAAGCCATTGTCGCCGCACTTGAGCACCGCGGCAGTCAGGTCATGCTCCCTGTCGCGCGGAAGTTGCTGGAAACAATGCGCCGGGCCCAGCAGGTCAGCCGCGAGGAACCGGACCAGTTCCCCGAGCCATAAGACCGTGGCCCCTCAGGGCCGTTCAGCGTGGGAAAGGGCGGATGGGCGACCTACGGGACTCGAACCCGTGACATCCAAGACCACAACCTGGCGCTCTACCAACTGAGCTAAGGCCGCCATATCGCTGGGACCGAAGGTCCCGGCCGCCGCACCGGGAATTCCCGGCCGGCGGCGCGGTTTAGGGTCAGGCCGGGGGCGCCGTCAACCGGCCGCGCGCACGCCGTTGCCGATGGCCGCCATCCGGGCCTCCTTCCAGGCCGCCAGACGGGCCAGCGCCTCGTCCAGCACCGCATCGCCCTTGCAGAAGGCGAAGCGGGCATAGTGCTTCGGCGCCCCTTCCCCGTCATAGAAGGCCGAGACGGGAATGGCGGTCACCTTTGCCTCCTCGGTGATCATTCGGCAGAAGGCCACATCGTCCCCGGTGAAGCCCCAGGCCTGCACCACCGGCCGGAAATCGGCGGAAATGAAGTAGGAGCCCTGGGCCGGCAACACCCCAAAGCCCAGCGCCGCCAGCCCCGCCGCCAACCGGTCCCGCTTGGCCTGGAGCGTCGTGGAAAGCCCGGCGAAGTAGGAATCCTCCAGGCCCAGCCCGACCGCCACGGCCCGTTGCAGGTTCGGCGCGGTGGTGAAGGTCAGGTTCTGATGGGCCTTGGCGACATTGCCCGCCAGCGAGCGGTCGCAGGTGATGTAGCCCACCTTCCAGCCCGTTAGGCTGAAAGTCTTGCCGGCGCTGCCGATCCGCATGCAGCGCTCCCGCATGCCCGGCAGAGTCATCAGCGGAATATGAGCCCAGCCATCGAAGGTCAGGTGCTCATAAACCTCGTCGCAGATGGCATAGGCGCCGTGGCGCTGCACCAGATCCGCCACGAAGGCCAGCTCCGCGGCGGTGAAAACCTTGCCGCAGGGATTCATAGGAGAATTCAGCAGGATCGCCTTGGTCTTCGGCCCAAAGGCGGCGGCCAGCTCGGCCCGGGGCAACTCCCATTTCGGCGGGGTCAGCCGGACCAGCTTCGGCACGGCCCCAAGCATCCGCACCACCGGCAGGTAGGTGTCATAGAGCGGCTCGATCAGGACGCATTCGTCGCCCGGGTTCAGCACGGCCATCAGGCAGGCCGTGATCGCCTCCGTGGCGCCGGAAGTAACCACCACCTCGGAGGCTGGGTCGATTTCCAAACCATAGAACCGGCGATTGGCGGCAGCCACTGCGGCGCGCAGCTCGGGCACGCCCGTCAGGGGCGGATACTGGTTGCGGTTGTCCAGCAACGCCTCCGCCGCGGCACGCACCACCACCTCCGGCCCCTCATAATCCGGGAAGCCCTGGCCGAGATTGATGGCCCCATGCTGCACCGCCAGGGCGGACATCACCGTAAAGACAGTGGTTCCAGTGGCCGAAAGGAGCGCATTCTGAGGCTTGAGCGGGACGGTCATCACAGGGCTGGGTTCCGGCCGGAAAAGTTGCTGCGGATCGCCCGATCCGCGGGGCAACCCACGCGCGGGCCGGCCCATGATGGGGTGGCCGGGGCCGCAGCGCAATCGCGCGCCGCCCATATGCTTATAATTTAGGCAAATCGCCCACCATCCTGGCAGCATCTGAGCGGTGCTTCGTAAATTCCCGCTGCCCCGTCCTTGCTCCTGCGGCACGGGCCGTGCAACGTCCGCCCGCCAGTGGCCCGCTATGCCGGGCCGCGGCCAATACGCGGGAGGAGCGGGGTGCCCGCACCCTGCGGGACACGGAGCCGATGAAGAAGATCGAAGCTATCATTAAGCCCTTCAAGCTGGACGAGGTGAAGGACGCACTGCACGAGATCGGGCTCCAGGGCCTGACCGTGGTCGAGGCCAAGGGCTTCGGGCGCCAGAAGGGCCATACCGAACTGTATCGCGGCGCCGAATACGTCGTGGACTTCCTGCCGAAGGTGAAGATCGAGGTGATCTGCTCCGACGACCTGGCTGAGCGTGCCGTGGAGGCGATCACCGCCGCCGCCCGCACCGGCCGGATCGGCGACGGCAAGATCTTCATTACCGATGTGCTGGACGTGGTGCGGATCCGCACCGGCGAGCGCGGCGAAGAAGCGGTGTGACGACTTTTCCGCCGCGCTGCCTTATAGGCGCGCGGTGGGGCCAGGCGGGGGCCGCATTCGTTTGCGGATGCCTCGCGATGACCAACGCTCAGAGGGGAACAGGACCCAGCTAATGGCGAATGATAAGGAAAGCGTCTCCAAGGTGATGGAGATGATCAAGGAGAACAGCGTCGAGTACGTGGATTTCCGCTTCACGGACCCGAAGGGCAAGTGGCACCACACGGCCCAGCATGTCTCCACTATCGAGGAAGACACCTTCGCCGAGGGCATTATGTTCGACGGCTCCTCGATCGCCGGCTGGAAGGCGATCAACGAGTCCGACATGATCCTGATGCCGGACACGCTGAATGCCTGCATGGATCCGTTCAGCGCGAAGCCGCAGCTGATCGTGTTCTGCGACATCTATGAGCCCTCCACCGGCCAGCGCTACACGCGCGACCCGCGCGGCACGGCGAAGAAGGCCGAGGAATACCTGAAGGCTTCCGGCATCGGCGACACCGCCTTTTTCGGCCCCGAGGCCGAGTTCTTCATTTTCGACGACGTGAAGTTCGGCACCGGCGGCAATTTCGGCCACTACAAGCTGGAGAGCGGTGAGGGCCCGGGTGCGTCCATGAAGGACTTCCCCGAGGGCAATATGGGCCATCGCCCGGGCGTCAAGGGCGGCTACTTCCCGGTTCCGCCGGTGGACTCCGAGCAGGACCTGCGCGCCGAGATGCTCTCCACCATGATGGAAATGGGCGTCCTGGGCGAGAAGCACCACCATGAGGTGGCGCAGTCCCAGCATGAGCTCGGCACGAAGTTCGGCCCGCTGATCACCCAGGCCGACCACATGCAGATCTACAAGTACTGCATCCACAACGTTGCGCATTCCTACGGGAAGACCGCGACCTTCATGCCGAAGCCGATCTATGGCGACAACGGCTCGGGCATGCATGTGCACCAGTCCATCTGGAAGGACGGCAAGCCGCTCTTCGCCGGTAACGGCTATGCGGACCTGTCCGACTACGCGCTGTGGTACATCGGCGGCATCATCAAGCACGCCAAGGCGCTGAACGCCTTCACTAACCCGTCCACCAACTCCTACAAGCGCCTGATTCCCGGCTTCGAGGCTCCCGTGCTGCTGGCCTACTCGGCCCGCAACCGCTCGGCTTCCTGCCGTATCCCCTATGCGACGAGCCCGAAGGCGAAGCGCGTCGAGGTACGCTTCCCGGATCCGACGGCCAACCCGTATCTCGCCTTCGCGGCGATGCTGATGGCCGGCCTTGATGGCATCAAGAACAAGATCCATCCGGGCGAGGCGATGGACAAGGACCTGTACGACCTGCCGCCGGAGGAGCTGAAGGGCATCCCGACGGTCTGCGGCTCGCTGCGCGAGGCGCTGGGCTCGCTCGAGGCCGACCACGAGTTCCTTCTGGCCGGTGACGTGTTCACCAAGGACCAGATCGAGAGCTATGTCGAGCTGAAGTGGCAGGACGTGTACAAGTTCGAGCACACGCCGCACCCGGTTGAGTTCGAGATGTACTACTCGGTCTGAGAAGATCCTCTCCAGACCATAGAACGGAGCGGCCCGCGTCATCTGACGCGGGCCGTTTTCATGTCGGCCAGCGCTGGCAAAGCCGGTGGCGTGATTGCGCCGGCTGCAGGACTGACCAGCGGAGGCCCCCAGGCCGAAATGGCGCCGCCGCGGTGCCCCTCAGCGCTTGCCAGCCTCCGCCAGGATCCAGGAGAGAAAGGCCCGTGCGTTCCGGCCAGGTGGCCGGTCGGCCGGCCAGACGATGAAATGCGCCTTGGGCCGCCGCACCGGAAGACCGAAAAGCGGCACGAGCTGCCCCGCCTCAATGTCATGGTCCATCAGCCCCATCTGGCCGATGGCGACGCCCAGCCCCTCCATGGCGGCCTGATAGGTCAGGACGGAGCTGGTGAACTCCATCCCCTCCTGCAGCAGATCCGGCCGGCCGATCCCGGACAGCCAGTCCCGCCAATCATCCCGGCGATAGCGGGAGAGGAGCAGCCGATGATGCCGCAGATCCTCCGGTGTTCGTAGCGGAGGCCCGACCTCCAGCAGGCGCGGACTGCACACGGGTTGCAGAATGTCGGGAATGAGAAGCTGGGCTTCCAGGCCTGCCCAGTGCCCATCACCCAACTGGATCGCCAGATCCACCGCATCACGGCGGAAATCCACCGGTGCGACAGTGTTGCTCAGGCTGACCCGGATGCCTGGATTAGCGGCCTCGAAACGGTGCAGGCGCGGCAGCAGCCACTTCGCCGCGAAGGTTGCATAAACCCGAAGCCGCAGCGGCGTTTCCTGGGCCTCTTGCCGCAACCGCATGACGGCGGCGATAATTCTTTCGAAAGCAGGGCCAACATCCCCCTGCAGCGCCAAGCCCTCGGCGGTCAGGGCGGTGCCATGCCGCTCCCGCTGGAACAGCCGGGTGCCAAGATAGCCCTCCAGCACCGCCACCTGCCGGCTGACCGCCGATTGCGAGACGCCCAGTTCCTCTGCCGCGCGCGTGAAGCTGCCGAGGCGCGCGGCCACGGCAAAGACATGCAGCGGGTTCAGCGGCGGCATCGGCCCGTTCACGCGGTCGTCCCCACCCCAGGATGAGGCCCAGGCATACCAAAAAGTCATCACACCATAAAGAGTGGTCGGCTACCCGTGCCGGCCCCACAAGGCGCAGGATGCGCCCGGTCTTCAGACCCAAGGTCTGCAAAGCGGAGGAAACAGCGCGGCATGGATTTCAGCCTCACCGAGGACCAGCGGATCTTTGCCGACTCCGTCCGCCGCTTCGCGGAGGAGAACCTGGCCACTGGCGCCCTGAAGCGCGCCCACACGCCTGGTTTTCCCTATGACGTCGCACAACTCATGGCGCAGCAGGGCCTGCTCGGCATTACCATCGCCGAGAAGGATGGCGGCCAGGGCGGTACGCTCATGGATGCGGTGCTGGCGATCGAGCAGGTGGCCGCGGTGTGCCCGCGCAGCGCCGATGTGGTCCAGGCCGGCAATTTCGGCCCCATCCGCACCTTCGCCGAGTACGCGACACCAGAGCAGAAGGCGAAGTGGCTGCCGGACCTGCTGGCCGGGAAGAACGCCATTTCCCTTGGCATGAGCGAGCCTGAGGCCGGTTCAGCCGCCACCGAGTTGAAGACCACCGCCCGGCTCGAGGGCGACCACTATATCGTCAATGGCTCCAAGGTCTTCGGCACGCATAGCGCCGAGGCCTCGCTCTACCTGATCTATTGCCGCTTCGGGCCGGGCATTGACGGCATCGGCTCCATCCTGATCGAGCGCGGCACGCCGGGCTTCACTATCGGGCAGCCCTCCCGCTTCATGAACGGGGAGGAGTGGAGCGCGCTTTATTTCGAGGATTGCCGCGTGCCGAAGGAGAACCTGCTTCTCGGCCCCGGCGGCTTCAAGAAGCAGATCGCCGCCTTCAACGCCGAGCGCGTGGGCAACACCGCCCGCTCCCTCGCCGTTGGTCGCTACGCCTTCGAACGCGCGAAGGAACATGCCGCGACACGGCGACAGTTCGGCCGCACGCTGAACGAGTTCCAGGGCCTCCAGTGGAAATTCGCGGATATGGCGCTGAAGCTGGAAGCCGCGCAGCTCCTGCTTTACCGCGCCGCCGTCAATGCCGATCACGGCCTTCCCTCGGCCTATGAGACCACCTTGGCCAAGCTCGCCTGCAACCAAGCGGGCTTCGATGTAGCGAATGAGGCCGTGCAGATCATGGGCGGCACCGGATTCTCCGAGGAATCCCTGGTTGAGTACTGCATGCGGCGTTGCCGCGGCTGGATGATCGCGGGCGGCTCCATTGAGATGATGAAGAACCGCTTGGCGGAAGAGGTGTTCGGCCGTCGCTTCCCGCAGCGCCCACCCCGCCCGGTTGCACCGCCCGCGGCAGCCGCAGAGTGAGCGCGATGCGCCCCGCCCCGAGCGCCCTGCTCTCGCCGCGCAGCATCGCCATTGTCGGCGCTTCCGACGACGTGACCAAGACCGCCTCCCGTCCGCTGCGCTTTCTGCGCGCGGGCGGCTATGAGGGAATGGTCTACCCGATCGCGCGGCGCGATACGGTGATGGGCCAGAAGGCTTGGCCCTCGCTCTCAGCCCTTCCCGACCGGCCCGACCACGCCTTCATCCTGCTGCCCACGGAGGGCGCCATGCAGGCCGTGGCCGAATGCGCGCGCCTCGGCATTCCCGCCGTCACGGTCCTCGCCGGTGGCTTCTCCGAGGCAGGGCCGGAGGGCGTCGAGCGCGAGTCAGCGCTGCGCGAATCCTTGCGCGGCACGGAGACACGCCTGCTCGGCCCGAACAGCATCGGCCTGGTGAACCTGCACCATCGCATGGTGCTGACCGCCAATGCCGCCTTTGCCGAGCCCGACCTGCCGCGTGGCGGCGCCTTCGTCGCCTCCCAGAGCGGCAGCATGATCGGCGCCATCCTCTCCCGCGGCCGCCAGCGCGGCCTGGGCTTCTCCGGCCTCGTCTCAGTGGGCGCAGAGGTCGATCTCGACATCGGCTCGGTCTGCGCCGGCACGCTCGATGACCCGGCCGTGACCTCCTACCTGCTCTTCCTCGAGACCCTGCGCGGCGCCGATGCGCTGCGTGACTTCGCCATCGGCGCCGCCGCGCGCGGCAAGCCGGTCATTGCCTACAAGCTCGGCCGCTCGCCCGAGGCGGCGGAACTCGCTGTCTCCCATACCGGCGCCCTGGCCGGTGAGGATGACGTGGCTGACGCCTTCCTGCGCGAATGCGGCATTGCCCGTGTGGACACGCTGGAGGGGCTGTTCGAGGCCCCTGCCCTGCTGCACCGCCTTCCTATTCGCAAGCCCGGCGCCCGCAAGCCCGTGGTCGGCGTCGTCACCACCACGGGTGGGGGCGCGGCCATGGTGGTGGACCAGCTCGGCATCCGCGGCATCTCCGTTGAGGCGCCCGCCGAGCCCACCCGCCAGCGCCTGGCGGCTGCGGGAATTGATCCCGGCCATGGCCGCATCCTCGATCTCACCCTGGCCGGGGTGAAGCCGGAGGTGATGGGGGCCGCGCTGGATGCCCTGCTGCACGCACCGGAATACGACCTGGTGATCGCCGTCGCCGGCTCCTCCTCCCGCTTTCAGCCCGAGCTGGCCGTGCAGCCGGTGGTGGAGACCGCGAGGAACAAGGCCCATCTCGCCTCCTTCTGCGTGCCCGAGGCGCCGCAGGCCCTCGCCATGCTCGCCGAAGCGGGCGTCCCTGCCTTCCGAACGCCGGAAGCCTGCGCGGATGCCATCGCCGCCGCCTTCGCCCGCCGCGAGCCGCGCCCGGCCCCTGCCGCGCCGCCGCCCCCGCAGGGGCGCGAGCGCATGCTGGACGAGGCCGAAGCCTACGAGCTGCTCGCCGGTCTCGGCGTGCCCCATGCCCCCTGCATCGCCCTTCCCGCCGCGCAGGCGGGCCGGGAAGCCCTGCCCTTCCCCTATCCCGTCGCGGTGAAGATCCTGCACCGCGACATCCTGCACAAAACCGATCTGGGCGGCGTCGCACTGGGCGTGGATTCCGATGCTGCCCTTGCGGAGGCCGCCAGTCGCATCGTGGCCAGCGTTGGCGCGCAGCGTCCCAGCCTCGGGGCCGACCGCGTTCTTGTCCAGGCCATGACGCGCCCATTGGGCGAGGTGCTGCTGGGCTACCGCCGCGATCCGCAGGTCGGCCCTATCATCCTCCTCGCGGCCGGCGGCATCCTGACCGAGATCTACCGCGACCGCAGCGTCCGCCTGGCCCCTGTCGATTACCAGGGGGCATGCGAGATGATCGCCGAGGTCCGTGCGTTGCGCGCCCTTGAAGGCTATCGCGGCAAGCCGCGCGGCGACATGGAGGCGTTGGCCGCCGCCATCGTCGCCGTCTCCCGCCTGGCCGAGCGCGGCGATGTCGCGGAGTGCGAGATCAACCCGCTGATGGTCCTGGCCGAAGGACAGGGCGTCATGGCCGTGGACGCCGTGATTCGCCTCGCCGGCGTCCAGGTGCCGGAGACCGCGCCCACCGATTAAGCGACGCATAACGCCGGCCGGAAAGGCCGGGGAAGAATGGGAGGATAGAAAAGATGATCATCACCACCGGCCGTCGGCGCCTGCTGCTCGGCAGCGGCGCCTTCGCCGCCACGGCGCTCGCCGCGCCCGCCATCCACGCCCAGCCCACGCGCCTCGTGCGCGTCGGCGTGCTGAGCGACATGAGCGGTCCCTATGCCGGCAATACCGGCCAGGGCTCTGTTATTGGCGCCCGGCTCGCTGCCCAGGACTTCATGGACAAGAACCCGGGCTTCCGGGTGGAGGTGGTCCAGGCCGATTTCCAGAACAAGCCGGATATCGGCCTCTCCATCGCGCGCAACTGGCTCGACAACGAAAGCGTGGACGCCATCCTGGATGTCCCCGTCTCCTCCGTGGCCCTCGCCGTCGGCGGGCTCGTGAAGGACAAGGACAAGGTCGGCCTCTTCACCGGCCCGGCCACCGCGGCCCTTACCGGCGCCAATTGCGGTCCCAACCATGTCCACTGGACCTATGACACCTGGTCCCTCGCCGCTGGCACCGGCCGCGCCCTGGTGGCGGAAGGCGCCGACACCTGGTTCTTCATCACGGCCGACTACGCCTTCGGGCATGCGCTGGAGGCCGATACGGCTGGCTTCGTAAAGGAGGCCGGCGGCCGCGTGCTGGGTAGCGTGCGCACCCCCTTCCCCGGCACCACTGACTTCTCCTCCTATCTCGTCCAGGCGCAGTCCAGCCGTGCGAAGGTGATCGGGCTCGCCAATGCCGGCACCGACACCGTCACCTGCCTCAAGCAGGCCGCCGAATTCGGCGTCACCCGCCGCGGCACGCGCCTCGCGGGCCTGCTCTTCCAGATCACCGATGTCCACGCGCTCGGCCTTCAGGCCGCGCAGGGCCTGGCGCTCACCGAGGCCTTTTACTGGGACATGAATGAGGGCACGCGCGCCTTCTCCGCCCGCTTCGCGCCGCAGATGAACGGCTTCAAGCCTGGCATGATCCATGCGGGCGGCTATTCCGCCGTATGGCACTACCTGAAGGCCCGCGCGGCCCTGGGCGGCAATGCCAGCGGCCGGGCGGCGGTGGATTGGATGAAGGCCAACGGCACCGACGATCCGCTCTTCGGCAAGGGAACGGTCCGTGCCGACGGCCGCAAGATTCATCCCATGTATCTCTTCCGCGTGAAGACGCCGGAGGAGAGCAAGGGACCGTGGGACTACTACGCCACCGTGCGCACCATTCCGCCCGAGCAGGCCTTCCGCCCCATGCAAGGCGGTGGCTGCTCCCTGGCGCCCGCGTAAAGGAAACGCCGCATGACGCCGGAAAACCTTCCCGCGCTGGTGAATGGAGACCCCATGCTGCAACGCTGGGGCCGCTTCCTTGAGGCCGATCTGCTGCTCACCATCGGCCCGGAGGAATGGCTGCTGCGCCTGCATGACGGTGCCGTGGAATGGGTCCGCCGCGGTCCCTTCCTGATGCCTTCCTGGACCCTGGCCATCCATATCGACCCCGAGGCCTGGGCGCAGTTCCTGCAAGCCGAGCCGCCGCCCGGCCGGCACGATCTCCTGGCCATGCTCCGCCACGGCAAGCTGCGCGTGGAAGGGAACCTGCATCCCTTCTTCAGCCACCTGCTCTGGTTCAAGGCCGCGCTCGCCACGCTCCGCGCCACGCAGAAGGAAGCCGCGGCATGATGGAACCCATTCGTGGCGGCTACATGTCCGTCACCCTCGGCGGCGTGCCGCATCGCATCTATGTCGAGGAAGCGGGTGAAGGCATCCCCCTGCTCTGCCTGCACACCGCCGGCTCCGACACGCGCCAGTGGCGCGGCTTGCTGAACGACGCCTCGGTCACCCGGCACTTCCGCTGCATCACCTTCGACCTGCCCTGGCATGGCAAGTCCTCCCCGCCCGACGGTTGGTGGAAGGAGGAGTACAAGCTCACCACCGCCTCCTATGTGGAAGCCATATTGGGCGTCTCTGATGCGCTCGGGCTGAACAAGCCCATCGTCATGGGCTGCTCCATCGGCGGCCGCGTGGTGCTGGAGCTGGCCGCGGCGCATGGTGCGCGCCTCGGCGGCGTCATCGGCCTGCAATCCTCCTCGCATGTCGATCCCTATTACGACACGCAATGGACGCACCGCCCGGATGTGCATGGCGGCGAGGTCTGCGCCGGCATCGTCTCCGGCCTGATGGCCCCGCAATCGCCGGAGGCGGAGCGCTGGGAAACCCTTTGGCACTACATGCAGGGCGGCCCCGGCGTCTTCCGCGGCGACCTGCATTTCTACAAGGCCGAAGGCGACCTGCGCGACCGGCTGGCGAAGATCGACACGGCGCAATGCCCGGTCTGGCTGCTGACCGGCGAATACGACTACTCCTGCTCGCCCGAGGCCACGCAGGAAACGGCCCGCCACATCCCCGGCAGCCAGGTCGAGATCATGACGCGGCTCGGCCACTTTCCGATGAGCGAGAACTACGCGCATTTCGCGGAATTCCTGCAGCCGGTGCTCGAACGCATCCGCGCCGCGCGCTGACGCACAAGCCGCGAGAACGCGGCAGGGAGAGGAACGAAGAATGAGACTTCAGGGCAAGGTCGGGCTGGTTACGGCGGCCGCCTCGGGCATGGGCCGTGCCGGTGTCATCCGCTTCGCGCGCGAAGGCGCCGCGGTTGCCGTGGTGGATCGCGATGAAGCCGGTGTCGCCTCGGCGGTCGCTGAGATCGAGGCAGCCGGAGGCCGTGCCATCGGTCTGCCGGGTGACCTGCGGGATGTCGGCTTCTCCAAGCAGATCGTGACGGAGGCGGTGAGGGCCTTCGGCGGCCTCGATTTCGTCTGGAACCATGTCGGCCATCCCGGCCCCTCCGTCGTCGAGGGCCTCCAGCAGGAAGATCTCGACCTCGCTCTCGATCTAAACCTGCGGAGCATCATGGCCACGACGGATGCCGCCATCCCGCAGCTCCGCGGCCGTCCCGGGGCCGCGCTCCTTTATACGGCCTCCACTTCCGGCTTGCAGGGCTCCGTCTTCAGCCCCGTCTATTCCGCCATGAAGTTCGGCGTGGTCGGCTTCATGCGCGCGCTCGCCAAGCGCCTTGCGCCCGAGGGCATCCGCTGCAACGCCATCTGCCCGGGAAGCGTGGACACGCCCATGCTCCGCGTCTTCGTCGCGCGGCCCGACCAGGCCTCCACGGCTGGGCTGGACGTGGAGGAGCTGGTGAAAAAGCGTGGCGCCGTGAACCCGATGGGCCGCCCGGCGCGGCCAGAGGAGATCGCGAATGCCGCGCTCTTCCTGCTGTCCGACGAAGCCTCCTTCATCACCGGCGCCGCGCTGCCGGTGGATGGCGGCACGACCGCTTGAACAAGAGCGCCGGGCCAAAGGGGCCAGCCCGGCGCCACCACAAAAATGAGCCCGCAGAGGAAGGAACGTCCCATGCCGCCCATCCAGCGGCGCAAGCTGCTGCGCGCCTCGCTGGCGGCGCCCCTCATGCTCCCGGCTTCCGGCTGGGCGCAGGGCGCCTACCCCAACCGCCCGATCCGCATGATCATCCCCTTCGCGGCGGGCGGCCCCACCGATGTGCTCGCCCGCATTCTCGCCGCCGAGATCCACGCCGCGAAAGGCTGGACGATCGTTATCGAGAACCTCTCGGGCGGCGGCGGTACGGTGGGCACATCGACCGCCATACGCGCCGCGCCCGATGGCTACACCTGGTTCTTCGGCTCCGGTGGCACCAACGGCATCCACCAGGCGCTCTATCCGAACCCCGGCTACGACGCGGCCAATGACTTCGCGCCCCTGGCGCTGGCCTGCACCACCGCCAACATCTTCGTCGCCCATCCAAGCTTCCCCGCCAACGATATTGCGGGCCTGCTCGCCCAGGCGAAGAAGGGACCGGTCAGCTACGGCACGGCGGGCGTCGGCACCACCACCCATATGAGCGCCGAGTTGCTGAAGATGATGACCGGCGCGAACCTCGTTCACATCCCCTATCGGGGCGGTGGCCCCGCGATGAATGACCTGCTGGCCGGCCATATCCCGCTGATGGTGGATGCCACCACCACCTCCGTGCCGCATATCAAAAGCGGCCGCATCAAACCGCTTGCCGTCACCACCCGGACCCGCGACGAGAGCCTGCCCGAGGTACCGACCGTGGGAGAAACGGTGAATGGCTATGAGGCCACCGCCTGGTTTGGCCTCTTCTCCCCCAAAGGCACGCCGCCCGAGCTGGTGGCGCAGGTGCATGACGTGCTGAACGCCGCGTTGCGTTCCGAGACGGTGAGCCGCCGTTACCGGGAATTCGGCGCCACTCCCGGCCAGGAGACGCCGGAAGCCTTCGGGCGCTTCGTCGCCGGAGAGCTGGAGAAGTGGCGCCGCGTCGTCGCTGCCACAGGCGTACGCCCGGAATGAGGGGCGAAGCGGGATGAGCGGCCATCAGCTTCCCGATTACGAAGTGCACGCGCTGCGCTTTTCCAGCAGCGCGCCTCGCCCCGCGCGGATCAATTACAGCTTCCCGGACCCGCATGAGGTGGAAGAACAGCTCGAATTCTATGTCTGGGCGATCCGCGGTGGCGGCCGGACCATCATCGTGGACACGGGTTTCGACGAAACGGTTTCCGGCAAGCGGGGCTGGCCGCTGCGGCAGCGGGTGGACCAGGCGCTCGGCCGCATCGGCATCGACGCCGCAACGGTGCCGGATGTCGTGCTCACCCATCTTCACCTGGACCATGCCGGCGGCACGGCGATGTTCCCCCGCGCCCGCTTCCATGTGCAGGACCGGGAGATGGCCTATTGCACGGGCCGCTGCATGTGCCATGCCCGCCTGCGCGGCGCCTTCGAGCTGGACCATGTCGTCCAGATGGTGCGCTACGTCCATGGCGGCCGGGTATGCTTCCATGATGGCACGGCCGAGATCGCGCCTGGCGTCAGCCTGCATCGGACCGGCGGGCACACAGGTGGCTTGCAGGTCGTGCGGGTGCACACGGCACGCGGCTGGGTGGTCCTGGCGAGTGACGCGGCACATTTCTATCGCAGCCTGACCAACGCCAACCCCTTTCCGGGCGCGCCCGACCTCGCCGGAGCGCTGGAAGCCCTGCGGACCTGCCGCGAGCTGGCCGATAGCCCCGCGCATATCATTCCCGGCCACGACCCGCTGGTCCTGGAGCAGTATCCCGCCATTGATGGAGGCCTCGATGGCGTGCGGCTCGATCTGCCCCCGCGCGACACCGCCATCGGCTGAAGATGGTTTAGTGCAGCGGCCCGGAGCCGCCGTTCCGTTACGCTGCCTTCCAGCCGGCCATAGCTTCACATCTCCCGGCATGCATCCGTCATGCCCCAGGAGAGCTGCTCCCGCCCGATGAATGCTGCTGGACATCCCGGGCACGAGGTTGGAGAAGCGCCGGCCGGCCATCGCCGGCCAGCGTCATTCCAAGGCGCCCGCCGAACCGCTCTCAGGACAAGTGATGAAGGCCCTTTTTCACCTCGCCTATCACGTTACGGATCTGCAGGAGGCCCGTCGCTTCTACGGCGACGTGCTCGGCTGCAAGGAAGGCCGCTCCACCGAGACCTGGGTGGATTTCGACTTCTTCGGTCACCAGCTCTCCCTGCATCTCGGCGAGCCCTTCCCTGTCACGCGTACGGGCAAGGTCGGCGACCACATGGTGATGATGCCGCATCTCGGCGCCGTGCTGCCGCTGGATGACTGGTTCGCCCTGGCGGAGCGGCTGGAGAAGGCAGGAATCGGCTTTGACATCCCGCCGGTTGTGCGCTTCGAAGGCGAGCCCGGCGAGCAGCGCACGATGTTCTTCTTCGACCCCTCGGGCAATCCGATCGAGGTAAAGGGCTTCCGCGACTTCGAAAGCGTCTTCGCCCAGTGACGCCGCCCTCCCCCGGGCAGGCCCGCCCGGGGGAATACCGCCTCAGGCCGCCACGGCCGCGTGCGGCTGCAGATGCCGCAGCCGGGGCGCCACCTGTTCCATGAACAGCCGCATGGAACGGTGGCGCTTCTCCCGGGTCGCCCAGTCCTTGCCGGTGGTGATCAGCAAGGTGCCGAAGCCCCCGGTTTCCTCATAGAAGGCCTCGAGCTTGCGCGTCACCTCCTCGGGCGTGCCAAGCATGTAGACATTCGCATCCGTCAGGTAGTCGATGGCGCGTTCGTCATTCGGCACTTCCAGGTTCATCTGGTTCTTCAGCATTGTCAGGAAGCCGCGCTTGGCCTGGATGCTGACCTCATAGGCCACTGCCTCGCGCAGATCCTCGATCGCCTCCTCGCGGCTGTCGGCCATGTAGACGAGGCGGGCGACAGTGAGCTTGTTCCGCGGCCTATCCCTTCCAGCTGCGATCGCATGGGCCGTGTATGTCTCGCCCCGCGCCCGGACGATGGCGGCGGATTCCAGAAAGGCGGAGAGCAGGATGTAGCCGCGCTCCGCCGCGAGGCGGATCATGGAGTCAGAGGAAGTAGCCGTTGCCATCGGCATGTTCGCGACATCCGGCGGCTTCGGAAGGGCCACGATGCCGCTTCCCCGCCAGAAGCGGCCATTCCAATCGAAGGGCTCCTCGGTGCTCCAGCATTTCAGCACTGCCTCCAGCGATTCCGCCAGCCGCGCATGCCGGTCCTCAAAGCTCAGCCCCCGGCCCTCCGACATCATCGGCGCTGCGAAGCCCGAACCGAATCCGAAGATGAATCGGCCAGCGCCGACCAGGTGATTTGCCACCGCCGCCTGAATGGCCACATCGACGGGATGGTGCAGGTGGATCAGCTTGACGGCAGAGCCCATGCGGATCGACTTTGTCAGTGCTGCCGCCTTGCACATCATCAGTTCAGGCAAGGGAATCGTGTCGACCGTCCCGATATAGGGCGGCTCACCGTGATGCTCGCTGATATAGGCATCGCGGAACCCGAGCCTGTCCGCCAGAACGATCTCGGCGATGTCCTCGTCATAGCTGTGGGCGGCGCTGACATGCGGGCGAAAGCCGTTTGAAAAAATACCGAACTCCACGATCCGACCTTTCTGACTAAGCGGGGTATGCAGAAGGCGAACAGGCTTCAGCCGATCAGCCTCTGCTGAGCCTGTTCGTTACCCGTTCCAGCACCTGCGCGGCGGCCTCGCGGATGCACCACGGCGCGACCAACGCAGCCGCATGGCGGCGGGCATGACTGTCTGGCCGCGATGGCGCATTGGCCCTCCTGGCTGGGCGAAGAGGCATGATGAGCGCCAACCGCGGCAAGAACCGACAGCAAGAACCGACAGCAAGATCCGGGCCAGAATTGACGTAACTTCTCTCTGGCCGATGCTCAGGAATTTTCGCTACAGCGCTCCTGCGCGGGTTCAGCGGCGCTGAATGCCTGTGAAGCCGACCTCGCGGCCAGCGTCAGGTAACCGGCCCGGCGATCAGCTTCTGGCCACTGCCCTCCTGCCCGCCCCGCCAGATGCGAGGCTACCCGGCGCCCCCAGTGATAGACGCAGGCTATCATTCCGCAAATTTTTATCTATTTGGCATATCCACCCGGCGACACTACCTTCCGCCGGCATGGTGGCAGGCCCCCCTGCACCGCGTTGCAAAAGGAGATTGCATGTCCCTCGTCAACACCAAGATCAAGCCCTTCAAGGCCCAGGGTTATAAGCAGGGCAAGTTCGTCGAGGTGTCCGACACGGACGTGCTCGGCAAGTGGGCCGTGTTCGTCTTCTACCCCGCTGACTTCACCTTCGTCTGCCCGACCGAGCTCGGCGACGTGGCTGATCATTACGAGGAGCTGAAGAGGCTCGGCGTGGAGGTTTACTCCGTCTCCACCGACACGCACTTCACCCACAAGGCGTGGCATGACAGCTCCGAGACCATCGGCAAGATCCAGTACACCATGCTGGGCGACCCGACGGGCACGCTGAGCAACAACTTCGAGGTGATGCGCGAGGGCCAGGGCCTGGCCGACCGCGGCACCTTCATCGTGGACCCCGAGGGCATCATCCAGGCCTACGAAGTCACCGCCGAGGGCATCGGCCGTGACGCCCAGGACCTGCTGCGCAAGGTCAAGGCCGCTCAGTACGTCGCCGCGCATCCGGGCGAGGTTTGCCCGGCCAAGTGGCAGGAAGGCGAGAAGACCCTCGCCCCGTCGCTCGACCTCGTCGGCAAGATCTGACCAGGGCGGCCCTTCCGGGCCAGGTGGTGCCGGTTTCTGGCCGGCACCGCCATGCCGGGTTGCGCGTTAACGCCGCGGGCCCGGCCCTTTCCCCTCCATTCACCGGAGATTCCCCGTGCTGGATGCTAATCTGAAAACTCAGCTCAAGGCCTATCTGGAGCGGGTTGTCCGTCCCATCCAGATCACGGCTTCCGTCAATGACAGCCCCAAGTCGCGTGAAATGCTGGAGCTTCTGCACGATCTGCAGGACGCCTCCGACAAGATCTCCCTGACTGAGAGCCACAATGACGGGGAGCGCGCCCCCTCTTTTGCGCTCACCAGCCCGGGCCAGGAC
The DNA here is from genome assembly GCF_049629625.1 of Roseomonas chloroacetimidivorans. NCBI lineage: Bacteria > Pseudomonadati > Pseudomonadota > Alphaproteobacteria > Acetobacterales > Roseomonadaceae > Roseomonas > Roseomonas chloroacetimidivorans. The sequence goes on from NZ_JBNBZS010000008.1 coordinate 63,245, forward strand.
ATCAGCCTGCGCTTCGCCGGCCTACCGATGGGCCACGAGTTCACCTCGCTGGTGCTGGCCCTGCTCCAGGTGGGCGGCCATCCCTCGAAGCTTGAGCAATCCGTCATCGATCAGATCAAGGATCTGGATGGCGAGATGACTTTCGAGACCTATTTCTCGCAGTCCTGCCAGAACTGCCCTGACGTCGTGCAGGCGCTGAACCTGATGGCGGTGCTGAACCCGAACATCAAGCACGTCGCCATCGACGGCGCCCTGTTCCAACAGGAGGTCGAGGCGCGGCAGGTGATGTCGGTGCCGACCGTCTACCTGAACGGGCAGGTTTTCGGCCAGGGCCGCATGGGCGTCGAGGAGATCGTCGCCAAACTCGACACCGGTGCCGCGGCGCGCGAGGCGAAGAAGCTCTCCGCCGAGGAGCCCTTCGACATGCTCATCGTCGGCGGCGGTCCCGCCGGCGCCGCTGCGGCTGTGTACGCGGCGCGCAAGGGCATCCGCACCGGCGTCGCCGCCGAGCGCTTCGGTGGCCAGGTGCTGGACACCATGGGCATCGAGAACTTCATCTCCGTCCCGCACACCGAAGGCCCGAAGCTGGCCCAGGCGCTTGAGACGCATGTGCGCGAGAACGAGGTGAAGATCATGAACCTCCAGCGCGCCGAGGAACTGAATGCCGAGAACGGCATGTTCACGGTGCGCATGGCCGGTGGCGCCACGCTGCGCGCCAAGAGCGTCATCCTTTCCACCGGCGCGCGCTGGCGGCAGATGGGCGTGCCCGGCGAGGACATCTACCGCAACAAGGGTGTCGCTTACTGCCCGCATTGCGACGGCCCGCTCTTCAAGGGCAAGGACGTGGCGGTGATCGGCGGCGGCAATTCGGGCGTCGAGGCGGCGATCGACCTGGCCGGTATCGTGAAGCATGTCACGCTGCTCGAATTCGACACCAAGCTGCGCGCCGACGAGGTGCTGCAGCGCAAGCTGCGCAGCCTGCCGAACGTCACCGTGCTGGTTTCCGCCCGCACCACCGAGGTGAAGGGCGACGGCCAGAAGGTGACGGGCCTGGTCTATGAGGACCGGGTGACGGGCGAGCACCACACGCTGAGGCTCGAGGGCATCTTCGTGCAGATCGGCCTGCTGCCGAACACGGAATGGCTGAAGGGCACGCTGGAGCTCTCCCCGCGCGGCGAGATCGTCGTGGATGCCCATGGCCAGACCTCGCTGCCCGGCGTCTTCGCCGCCGGCGACTGCACCACGGCGCCCTACAAGCAGATCATCATCGCGGCGGGCGAAGGCGCAAAGGCCTCACTGGCGGCCTTCGACTACCTGATCCGCAGCTCCGCCCCGGAAGCCGCGGTCGCGGAAAAGAAGGCAGCCTGACGCCCGCCATCCGCCCGCCTCCCCAAGGCCCCACGAGGAGGCGGGCGCCCCCATCCCGATGAATCTGCGAGAACTGCAGTATCTGATCGCCTTGGCGGACCACCGGAACTTCCGGAGGGCCGCCGAGGCATGCCTCATCAGCCAGCCCACGCTCTCCACCCAGATCCGGAAGTTGGAGGAGGAGCTGGGCGTGGCGCTGTTTGAACGTTCCCCCCGAAACGTGATGCTGACTCCAGCCGGACAGGACGCCGTCGCACGCGCGCGGCGCATCATCGGCGAGGTGGAGCAGATGAAGGAGGCGGCACGGCGCCTGCGCCGTCCGGAGGCGGGAACGGTAAGGCTGGGGGTCTTCCCTACCCTCGGCCCCTATCTGTTGCCACATGTGATGCCGCGCATCCGCGCCCGCTTCCCACAGCTGGAACTCCTGTTGGTCGAGGAGAAGAGCGACTCGCTGCTAGGGCGGCTGCGCGATGGCAAGCTGGATGCCGCGCTCCTTGCCCTGCCCGTGCACGACGCCAACCTGCATTGCGAACTTCTTTTCGAGGAACCCTTCCGCCTCGCCGTGCCGAAGGACCACCCGCTCGCCGCGCGGGAAACGTTGCGGATGAAAGAGTTGTCCCAGCTCAACCTGATGTTGCTGGATGACGGCCATTGCCTGCGGGACCAGGCGCTGGAGGTGTGCCAGATGTCCGGAGCGCGGGAACAGTCGGAGTTCCGCGCCACCAGCCTGGAAACGCTGCGGCAGATGGTCTTGGCCGGGCTTGGCGTGACACTGATGCCGGCCCTCGCAGCCAGGGGCATGGCTCCCTACTCCGACAACCTCCACCTGCTGCGCTTCGAGGACGGGAATCCGAGCCGGAAAATCGCACTCCTCTGGCGGAAGAGTTCGGCCCTTGGGCCGCTCCTGCTGCAATTGGCAGAGGTGCTGCGCGCGCTGCCCGACGGTTTGCTGGAACCCAGTAACGAGCCTCTTTCCCCCGCGCCCGCCTGACGGGTGCCGCGGGACTCGCCCGCGATCGGCGGAGTATCGCGAATGCGGCCCCCCGCCTGGACCGCCGGGTTCGGCCAGAAACGGCTCTCCGCGGCATCGCCCGGCTTCTGGCAGCAGCCCCCCTCTAAAGAACCCGGCGATGGCCACCCAGCGCCCGGGCTGCCCGACGCAGCGCCTGCGGCGGCTGGCCGAAACTCCGGAGAAAGGCGCGGCGCATGCGCCCCGGGTCGCCGAAGCCGGCTTTCTCCGCGATATGCTCCAGCGGAGCGTGGCTGGTTTCAACGGCCGTCCGGGCGGTCTCAAGGCGCAAGCGCTCCACCGCCTTTGCGGGCGTGGTTCCCGTTTCCGCGGTGAAGGTGCGGGCGAAGTGGCGCGGGCTCATGGCGGCGCGGTCGGCCAGCCGTTCAACCGTCAGCACTTCGGCCAGATGTGCCCTCATCCATTCAATCAGCCCGACGAACCGGCCCGTCCGGCCGCCCAGTCCCACCAGAGCCGAAAACTGCGACTGGCCGCCAGGCCGACGCTGGTGCACCACGAGCTGCTGCGCCGTCTGGCGGGCGACCTGCATCCCCAGATCATCCTCGACAAGGGCCAGGGCCAAATCGATACCTGCTGAGATCCCGGCCGAGGTCCAGACATCGCCATCCCTGATGAAGATGCGCTCCGCCTCCAGCCTGACCTTCGGATAGCGGCGGCCAAAGTCGTCCGTGCTGCCCCAGTGCGTGGTTGCGCGGCGGCCATCCAGCAGCCCCGCCTCGGCGAGGAGATAGGCACCGGAGCAAACGCTGGCGATCCGCCGGGCCCGAACGCGCTTCAGCCAGGATACGATCTCCTGGGCGGCCACCATTGAGCGAAGGATGTCGCCGCCCGATACAATGACCGTGTCAAAGGAACGCTTCCTCAAGGGTGTGGCTGAGAGTCTGATCCCGGAGGAACTCGCCACCTCGCCTCCGCAAGGCGCCAGCAGCGCCAGATTATAACTTCCGGGGCAGAACCGCTCCGCCATTTCCAGGGCCGCCGTGGGGCCGGCCGCATCAAGCAGCTGAAACCCGGGAAAGATGACAATGGCGACGGAGCGGCCCATGGCAGGATTCGCCGGAATTATGTCATTTCAGCCGTGAATTGAGATCCGTAGGCTCCGCGTCAAGTCAGAACAGCGACGCACGGCCAGGGAACGATGAATCGTCGCCTTGCAATATGGAGCTGCCTGGGCCTGGCGGCCCTGCCCCTGGCTGCCGGCTCGGGCTGGATGCTCTCGCTGCCTGCGGCGCCAGCCGCAAAAGCCCCACCGCCGGTCGCCCGGGATGAGGCGGATGCCACGCTGACAGGTTTGAGGCCGCCGAAGCGGCAGCGTCCGCTGATTGCGATCGTCGGCGCCAATGCCGGTACCGAGGTCACCGACTACCTCATGCCCTATGGCATCCTCCAGCGCGCCGGTATCGCCGATGTGGTGGCGCTCGGAACGGAGCCTGGGCGGGTGATGCTTTACCCGGCCCTTCAGGTCGAGCCACAGGCGACGGTCACGGAATTCGATCAGCGGCACCCGGATGGCGCTGACCATGTCATCGTTCCCGCCATGCACCGCGACGACGATCCGGCCGTCCTGCAATGGATCAGGAAGCAGGCCGCCAAGGGCGCGATCATCATCGGCGTCTGCGCCGGAGCAAAGATCATCGGCGCGGCCGGGCTGCTCGACGGCAAGCGAGCGACAACCCACTGGTACTACCGGAAGGAGTTGCAGGAGAGGCATCCAACGACGCGCTATGTCGCGGACCGGCGGCTGGTGGTGGATGCGGGCGTCGCGACGACGACGGGTATTACCGCGTCCATGCCGATGGCGCTCACGCTGATCCAGGCTATTGCCGGGCGGAACAAGGCCGAGACGGTCGGCCGCGATCTTGGCCTTGCGGGCTGGGATGCGAGCCATGACAGCGGCGCCTTCACCCTCACGCGCCCATTCGCCCTGACGGCGATCAGGAATCGGCTCGCCTTCTGGAACCATGAGCAACTCGGCATGCGGCTTCTGCCGGGCGTTGATGAAGTGTCGCTTGCCCTCGTCGCGGATGCCTGGTCCCGGACCTATCGTTCGCGCGCGGTGACCTTCGCGAGCACGGCCGCTGCACAGCGGAGCCGCAACGGCATAGGCATCGTTCCCGATCAGCTTGCCACAAGCTGGCCGGCGGAGCGGCTGCTTCCAGCGACCGAGCATCTGCAACCGGCAAGAGCCCTGGAGCAGGTGCTCCAGGACATCGCGGCACGCTACGGAAAGTCGACGGCTTCCTTCGTGGCCATGCAACTCGAATACCCGAAGGACGCCGCCCTGCCTCAGCGCCAAGCGATGCAAACAGCGCGGCGGAGAGAGAGTGCGTCGTGACGCGAAGCGCCGCTTCCGGTGCGCCTCGCGTGAATTCGCGTCATGAGAAGGCTTCCGACGGACACCCTGGTACATCCATAGTCCAGTTCGTGAATGCCCTGCAGAGCGCCACGCCGGAGGCGCTCACTGCTCTCCCGCCCGCCGGATCCGGTCGAGGTCCAGCTCGCCCTTCGCTCCCCAGCCTTTGACATCGGCCGGCACGTCCGGCCTGAATCGCTCGTAGAGGCGGAACCCCGTCCGGTTCAGCTCCTCGGGTTCCAGCGAGGCCGCGATCTCCTCCATCGCGGCACGCGCATCATCCAGGCGCTTGCCGAAGGCCTTTTCCAAATAGGCCCGCACCGGCGCGGCCGGCGCGGGCCGGCCATCACCCGCATCGGCAAGGTCCTGGCCATCCTTGTCATGGGTCATCGGCACGTCCCGCCCGAGCAGCCGCACCATCCTCCGCTCTCCGGCTGGCGCGCCTTCCCTCTCCCGGTCCTTCTCCTCCGCGATCCCAAGCCGTCGCGCCTTCGCCCGCGCCGCTGTTCCCGCGACATAACTGGCCAGGCTCAGGGCCGTATCAGGCGGGTGGCCCAGGCGCTCCGCCACCACGGTGGACCAAAGGGTCAGGACAGGCGCCCGGTTCACACGGATCACAGCATTGGAACGCGGCACATCGGTCCCCTCAGCCGGCCAGGAACACCAACGCTGGCCCGCCCCGCGCCGAAAACGGAGCGGCCCGCAAAGATGCCCTCAGGTCGCGTCGCCCAGTGCACGGCGCCGCAGCTCCCTTGCCCGCTGCGCGCCCCCCGGCAGATGCGGATGGATCCGCAATGCGGCCTGCATGCTCCGCAAGGCACCGTTCAGATCCCCCGCCTCCTCCTGCAGTTCCGAAAGTGCCAGCAACGCCCCGAAATGCCGGGGTTCCAGTCGCAGCGCCTCCCGTAGATCGGCCGCCGCCGCGCGCCGGTCTCCGGCGGCGGACAGCGCTTGGGATCGCAGGACCCAAGATTCAGCGAAATCCGGCTGCAGCGTGATGGCGGCATCCATGTCCTCCACCGCCTCCTCGGTCGCGTTCGCCGCCAGCTCCCGCAGCCCCTTGCGGAGCAGCAGCCCCACCGCCGGCGTGCCGCCCTCGGCCCAGAGTGCCTGGATACGGGCCTGCAGGGGCGCCGCCGTTGCCTCGTCCGGCGCCTTGGCCAGCGCGTCCAGCAACTGGTCCAGCTCCGCCCGCCGCCGCTCTGCCGCGCCGGGCTTGGGCATCGCCATGGCCGGCGGCGGAATGGCGGGCATGACCGATGGTCCGCCCTGCGGCGGCAGGACCTGCGCCGAAGCCGGGCCGGATAGAAGCAGGACCAGGCCCGCTACCGCTCCCATGCGCCTCATCGCAACCTCCTTCGCATCCGAAGCCCGCCGGGCCGTCTCAGCCTGCCGGCGCCGCCTGCCGCGTCCGCGCCGCCGTCACAGCCGCGGGCGCCGGCCCACCGGCCATCCAGTCCAGCAGTTCCACCGTATGCGCCACCGGCAGCCCGCCATCCCCCAACTGCGTCAGGCAACCGATATTCCCGGAGGCGATGAGATCCGCGCCCGTCCGGTGCAGGTGTTCCAGCTTCCGCTCCCGCAACCGCCCGGCGATCTCGGGCTGCAGGATGTTGTAGGTGCCCGCACTGCCGCAGCAGAGATGTGCCTCGGCTGGCACCCGGACACCAAAGCCTGCCCGCTCCAGCAGCGCCTTCGGCACGCCCGTGATCTGCTGGCCGTGCTGCAGGCTGCAGGCGGCCTGATAGGCCACGGTGAGCCCCGGCCGTTCCCGCAGCGGCTCATAGCCAAAGCGGTCCAGCACCTCTGAAATATCCTTGGCGAGTTCCGCCACCCGCGCCGCCCGGTCCCGCAGCCGCGGCTCGGCTTCCCGGAAAATGTGCCCGTAATCCTTCACCGTCGTGCCGCAGCCCGAGGCATTGATGACGATGGCGTCCAGACCCTCGCCCTCAGCCTCCGCGGCCCAGGCCTCGATGTTGCGCCGGGCCAGCGCGTGGGAGGACTCTTGCCGACCCATATGGTGGGTGAGCGCCCCGCAGCAGCCCTGCCCGGCCGTCACCACCACCTCCAGCCCCATTCGGGTCAGCAGCCGGATCGTCGCCTCGTTGATGGAGGGTGCAAGCACGGTCTGCGCGCAGCCTGTCAGCAGCGCCACGCGGCCGCGCCGCAATCCCTGGGCCGGATGTACCGCGGCCCGCGCGGAATCGCTGGGCGGCGGCAGGGCTGGCGGCGCCAGATCCAGCATCGCCCGCACCCGCCGGGCCGTCACCGAGGTTCCGCCAAAGAGCCCCCGCAGCGGCTTGGCCAGCCGCGCCCCGGCGAGGGCCACCCGGAACAGCCGGGGCCGTGGCAGCACCAGCGCCAGTACCCCGCGCAGCATCCGCTCCACGATCGGCCGCTGATAGGTTTCCTCGATATGATGCCGGGCATGGTCCACCAGATGCATGTAGTGGACGCCGCTCGGGCAGGTCGTCATGCAGGACAGGCAGGACAGGCAACGGTCCACATGCCGCACCTCCTCCTCCGCAGCCGCCCGGCCGGATTCCAGCATGTCCTTGATCAGGTAGATGCGCCCGCGCGGGCTATCCAGCTCGTCACCCAGCAGCACGAAGGTCGGGCAGGTCGCGGTGCAGAAGCCGCAATGCACACAGGTCCGCAGGATGCGGTTGGATTCCCGCATCTCGGGATCGGCGAGTTGGGCCTCCGTGAACTCTGTCCGCATGCCGCTCCCCCGGTTAGCCGGGCGCAACTGCACGCACCCGGTCTCGTTGCTCAGATAAGCAGATAATGGGCCGCCTTGGCCTGCGCCAGCGGCGCCCACCATTCACAAAGGGAATTCCTATCAGCATGACCACCCTGCCCATGCAGTTCGCACGGCCGGCCAAGGCGGACATGCATCGCCTCGGGCGGGCTGAGGCGGAGCGTCAGGCCATGCTCCTCACCATCCCCGGCCGCGCTGCGTCGCGCCTGCCCGGAGATGGCGGCCAAGTCCTTCGGACTGGCGGCGGCCATGCCCCTCGCGCCGTGGAGCGGCAAGTCCGCCTCGTCTGGTCGCGCGATAACTGACGCCTGGCTCTTCCGGACCTCCGTGGCGAGGCATCCTGGGGCGGTCAGCAAACAGACCGCTGCCTGCCCCCTCGCAGCCCCAGGCGAGGCCGGAATACTCATACTTCCCAAAGACCAGGCGAGAGGGCTCGGGGACATCCAGATTTGCGGCGGTCAGAACGAACCGCGCGATGTCGCAGCCCGGCCTGACAAAGCCCAGCGGAGGTCGCCGCAGCGGTCCCGGAAGCTGACGGGCGCCCCTGCCCGTGCCGCCGGGCCAAGTCGTCAGCCCGCGAAGGGATCGCTGACGGTGATGGTGTCGTCGCGCTCCGGGCTCGTGGAGAGCAGCGTCACCGGAGCCTCCACCAGCTCCTCGATCCGGCGCACATACTTGATGGCCTGCGCTGGCAGCTCTGCCCAGGAGCGGGCGCCGCGCGTGCTGCCCGACCAGCCCTCGATCGTCTCATAGACCGGCTTGGCGGCCTCCTGGGCCTTCATGCCGGAGGGCAGGCGCTTCAGCACCTCGCCATTGATCTCGTAGCCCGTGCAGATCTTCAGCTCGGGCAGCCCGTCCAGCACGTCCAGCTTGGTCAGGACCAGGCCTTGCACGCCGCCGACCTTCACGGCCTGGCGGACGAGGCAGGCATCGAACCAGCCGCAGCGGCGCGGGCGGCCGGTGACGGTGCCGAACTCATGGCCGCGCTCGCCCAGTAGCTTGCCCGTGTCGTCGAAGAGCTCCGTCGGGAAGGGGCCGGAGCCAACGCGGGTGGTGTAGGCCTTCGCGATGCCCAGGATGGTGCCGATATAATGCGGCCCCACCCCCGCCCCCGCCGCCGCATTGCCGGCCACGGTGTTGGAGGAGGTGACATAGGGATAGGTGCCGTGATCGACATCGAGCATCACGGCCTGCGCGCCCTCGAACATCACGCGCTTGCCCTCATGGCGCGCGGCGTCCAGCCGCTCCCACACCGCCTCCATGAAGGGCAGCAGCTTCGGCGCCCAGCCGAGCAGCTTCTCCATCAGCGCCGACTTCTCGAAAGTCTCGGCGCCGAGGCCCTTCAGCAGCGTGTTGTGGTGCAACAGCAGCTCGTCGAGCTTGCGGTCCAGCGTCTCCGGCTCAGCAAGGTCACAGAGGCGGATGGCGCGGCGCGCCACCTTGTCCTCATAGGCCGGACCGATGCCACGGCCCGTGGTGCCGATGGCATTCTTCCCGCGCGCCGCCTCGCGCGCCTTGTCGATCGCGCTGTGCAGCGGAAGGATCAGCGGCGTGTTCTCGGCGATGCGCAGGTTGTGGGGGCCGACCTCCAGCCCCTGCGCGCGCACCTTCTCAATCTCCGAGAGCAGCGCATCGGGGTCCAGCACCACGCCGTTGCCGATGATGCCGAGCTTGCCGCGCACGACGCCGGAGGGAAGCAGGCTCAGCTTGTAGGTCTGGTTGCCCACCACCAGCGTGTGGCCCGCATTATGGCCACCCTGGAACCGCACGACGATATCGGCGCGGCTGGCGAGCCAGTCCACCACCTTGCCCTTGCCCTCGTCACCCCACTGGGCGCCGATGATGGCGACATTGGCCATGGAACTACTCCTTGCTCAGCGGCACGGCTTGCGTGCCGCGCAATTCATGCGTGCAGCCCAGCGCACGCGCCTCATCGGCGGCCGAAAGCGCCGCCACCGTCACAAACCCGGCCCGCCGCAGCGCGGCCGCCGCCGCGGGATCATGCCCGGCGGGAAGGAAGACGCGGTCCGGCGGCGCCGGTACCGGCGCCGCCCGGAGCGCCGCGTCCGGATAAAGGCTGAGCCCCGTCGCCGGTTCCTCACCGCTCATGTAACGCCCGCCGCGTCCCAGTTCTCCTGTGCGTCCGGGTCCATAAAGCGTGAAGGCCACGCCCGTGTGATAGCGGAAACCCCGGAACTCCACAGGGTCCAGCGTGATCCGCAGTCCCGGCACACGCCGCCGCAGCGCCGCGATCACCTCGGCGGCATTGTTGGCGATCCGGCGCGGCCCTTCAGGCAAAGGCGCGGCGCGCAGTGCCTTAAGCGCCCCGTCCGCCGGCCCGGCCGCCGCCAGCAGCCCGATCAGGAAAATGGCGGGCGGCCCAGCCTGCTCCGCCAGCCGCTCCACGGCGGCTGCATCCTTCCGGTCCAGCGCCCGGGCCAGCCGGTTGCGATCTGCCCCCTCCAGCCCGGCCGCATCCAGCAGCGCGGGCGACATGGCGGGAAGGGTGATGTCCAGCGCCACATCCTGGATTCCGACGGCCGCCAGCGCCTCCACGCCGAGCGCCGCCGCCTCCGCATCGGCCTCCGCGCTATCCACGCCGATCAGCTCCACGCCAAGCTGCGGCAGCTGCCGTTCCGGCGCGATCTGCGTGCCGCGCACGCGGAGCACCTGCCCGGCATAGGAAAGTCGCAACGGCCGCGGCACGTCGCGCAGCCGCGTTGCTGCGATCCGCGCAACCTGCGGCGTCGTATCCGCCCGCAGCCCCATCATGCGCTGGCTGACCGGGTCCATCAGCCGGAAGGTCTGGTCCGCCAGGGCCGCGCCCGAGCCGGTCAGCAGCCCCTCCTCGAATTCCAGCAGCGGCGGCTTCACCCGCTCGTAGCCATGGCTGGCGAAGACCGCCATCATCGCCTCCACAAGCGCCGCCTCCCGCGCCGCCTCGGGCGGCAGCAGGTCAGACAGGCCGGCGGGCAGCAGGGCCGGGTTGGGCGGATCGTCGGTCATCGGGAGGAAACGGGACGCTCGCAGCTTTTTCGCGCCGTGAATGGCAGCGCGGGCCCCGCGCCGCAACCCCGCCGTGCTCGGGTCAGCCGAAACGCCCGGTCATGGCGCCGCCTTAACCGCGCCGTCATTGGCTGGACCTGGGAAAGTACGTTTCCCCACCCCAGCTCGGCAGGAGAGGAATCCTGTCATGAAACATGCCCTGCTCGCCCTCCCGCTTCTTCTCGCGGCCTGCGGCGACGCTCGCCTCACCGACCGCATCGGCCTCGCCGACCCGCTGCGCGACGTGGCGCGCCAGGCTCCCTTCGAATTCGGCGATACGGAGCGTCTCGCCGGCCGCCCCGCCGAGGCCGCTCGGGTCGCCGCGGAAATCGAGGCCTTCGCCAGGGCGACCGAGATCAACCCGCTCTGGACCCACACCCGCAACGCGCTGCTGCAGCCCCAGCTTCAGATCGCGCGCCGCGAGTTCCGCCAAGCCCTGGGCGTTCCGCCATCCACCCCGCCCGAGGTCGCCATCCGCGCCTTCGCCGATGCCTCTCAGGCGCTGAGCCAGTACAACACCCCGGCAGCCGAGGCAGCGCTGGCCCCGGTCGGCGGCGCCGCCACCCTCGCCCGTCTCTCGAACCTCCCTCGCCTCCCCAGGGTGGAGGAAGCCGCCCAGGCCCTGGCCATCGAGGTGAACGAGCGGCATCGCGGCAACGGCTAACGGGTTCTTCACCGCGACGGCCGTACCCTCCCGCCGGCCAGGAAGCCGGAGGACCGGAATTGCCCCATAACAGCCCCGACCCGCAGGACCCGGAGCCAGATACGGCCCGCGCCCTCGCGCTGCACCGCGCCGGGGACCTCGTAGCGGCCGAGCCCATCTACCGTGCGGTCCTCGCCCGCTTCCCCCGCCACTTCGCCGCCCTGCACCTGCTCGGGCTGCTGCGGGCCATGGCAGGCGACCCAGCCGGCGCCGTTCCCTTGCTCCGCCGCGCGATCGCGGAGAATCCGCGCCAGGGCTTCGTCCACAGCAATCTCGGCAATGCGCTGGTGGAGCTCGGCCATGCCGATGAAGGCCTGGCCGCCTTCGACCGCGCCATCGCGCTCGACCCGGGGCTGGTGGAGGCCCGGATCGGCAGGGGCAACGCCCTCCATGCCCTGGGCCGCGCCGCCGAGGCCCTGGCCGCCCATGAATCCGCCCGCGCCCTGGGGGCCGACCTGCCGGAGCTGCACAACAACCGCGGAAATGTCCTGCGCGAGCTGAACCGGCCGGCAGAGGCCCTGGCCGCCTATGACGAGGCGATCGCCCGCAATCCCACCTACGCCACCGCCCATGCCAACCGCGCCACAGCCCTGGCCGACCTGGACCGGGACGCGGAAGCCCTGGCCAGCATCGAGATCGCCCTCATGCTCCGCCCCGACGATCCCGGCGCACTGACCACCCGCGGCATCATCCTGCGCGGCCTGCGGCGCCCCGCCGAGGCCCTGGCGAGCTTCGACCGCGCCCTTTCCCTGAACCCGAACCTGACTGACGCTCATGCCAGCCGCACCGCCGCGCTTTGCGACCTCGGCCGGCATGAGGAGGCGCTGGCCAGCGCCGACCGGGCCCTTACCATTTCCGAAACCGCCAACGCCCATCGCAACCGCGCCGCTGCCCTCGCGCGCCTGGGCCGCCATGAGGAAGCCGAGCGGGCCGACCGTGCCGCCCTGCGCTCCGATCCCGCCTCCGGCGAGGCCTGGAACGGCAGGGGCAACGCCCTGACCGAACTGGGCCGCTTCGAGGAGGCGCTGGATTGCTTCGCCCGTGCCGCCGCCCTGCATCCCGGCAATCGCAGCATCCCCTACAACCGTGGCAACGCGCTGCGTGGCCTCGGCCGCCATGCCGAGGCAATCGCGGCCTTCACCGAGGCGCAGGCGATCGATCCCGAATTCGCCGATGCCCGTTGGAACGAGGCGCTGAGCCGCCTTGCCCTTGGGGAGCTGGAGGCCGGCTTCGCGGGCTATGAATGGCGCTGGCGCCGCAAGGGCCGCCCGCCCCATCGCCACGCCGCCAGCCTCCTCTGGGGTGGCGAGCCCATGGCAGGCCGCACCCTCCTTCTCCATGCGGAACAAGGCATGGGCGACACCATCCAGATGCTCCGTTATCTCCCCCAGGCCGCCGCACGCGGTGGCCGTCTGGTGCTGGAGGTGCAGCCTTCCCTGGTCCCCCTGCTGCGCGGCTTCCCCGGCATCGACGCCCTCCTCACCCCCGAGGACCCCACCCCGCCCCATGACGCGCAATGCCCGCTCATGAGCCTGCCCTTGGTGCTCGGCACCACCCTCGGCACCATTCCCTCCCCGGTCGCCCCATCCGTGGACCCCGCCCGCATCGCCGCCTGGGAGGCCAGCCTGCCGCGCGGCCGCATGCGCCTGGGCATCGCCTGCTCCGGCAATCCCGCCCATCTGGGCGACCGCCACCGCTCCATTCCCCTCGCCCTTTTTGCCCCCGTGCTGCGCCCGGGCGTGGAGGCCTTCCTTGTCCAGACCGATTTACGCCCGGAGGACGAGGCCTTTCTGGCCACCACGCCAGCGCTCACCGATCTCCGCCCGCGCCTGCGGGATTTCACCGACACCGCCGCCGCGCTCCACACCATGGATGCTGTGCTCTGCGTGGACACCAGCGTCGCCCATCTGGCCGCGACGCTGGGCCGCCCCGTCCATATGCTCATCCCGCCCCTGCCGGACTGGCGCTGGTTCCTCCACCGCACGGACAGCCCCTGGTACCCGAGCCTGCGCCTGCACCGCCGCACGCGCGAGGAAGGCTGGGAGGCGGTGATCGCGCGTGCCGCCACCTGCCTGGCAGGAGCGGAGCGCCTCGCGGCCTGAAACCGCGCAGGGCAGATCACGCCGCCTCCATCATTATGGGACGGCGCCTTGCCAAGCCGGCGCGAACGGGTCGATCCTGCGCGACGCCGCCAGAACGGCACGGAGAGGAACGTCATGATACGCGGGGCACCCCGCCGCGCGCGTCACGGGACCCGCGCCGCTCCAGCCGCTTCCGGCACCTCGCCAGGAGAGTGTTCCGTATGACTATCGGCCTTCGCATCGCGGAGACGCGCCCCGAATCCGACGCCGCCCTGATCGCCCGCGCCGCGAAACTGCCCGTCGCGAATATCGGCGATGTCATGAGCCGCCTTCAGTCCATGCGCGGCGGCTTCCTGGCCTATGGCGGCCGCAGGGCCTTTGTCGGCCCCGCCCTGACCGTGAAGGCGCGCCCGGGCGACAACCTCTTCCTGCACCGCGCGATCGACCTGGCCCGCCCGGGAGAGGTGATCGTCTGCGATGGCGGCGGGGACCTGAACATCGCCCTCGCCGGCGACCTGATGATCGGCCATGCGACCGCGCGCGGCGTCGGCGCCCTGGTGATCGACGGCGCCATCCGCGATATCGAGGGCGTCCGCAAGATGGATATCGGCGTCTGGGCGCGCGGCGCGAATCCCTCGGGCCCCTACAAGGACGGCCCGGGCGAGATCGGCTACCCCATCGCCTGCGGCGGTCAGGTGGTGATGCCCGGCGACCTGATCGCGGCGGATGAGGACGGCGTGGTCGTCATTCCGCGGGCCGAGGCCGCCAAGGTCATCGCGGATGCCGAGAAGCACGCGGCCAAGGAGGCGGAGACGACCGCCGCCATCCATGGCGGCGGCTGGGTGCGCGGCTGGGTCGAGGAGACCCTGGCGGCCAAGGGCGTGTCGGTCACCCGCTGATGCCCGCCGCCCCGCTGCAGGTCCCTGCCGAACGCGTCCGGCGCCAGATCCTGAACGTGCTCCACGCCTGGGGCATGGCGGAGGATCTGGCCGCCACCACTGCCGAGGCGATGGTGGAGACCGACCTCATGGGCATCGACAGCCACGGGCTGTCGATGCTGATGATGTACGAGACCTTCCGGAACAGCGGGCAGCTCGACCTGACGGCACGGCCGCGCGTGGTGTTGGATTCGCCCGCCACCGCGCTGGTGGATGGCGGCGCGAATCTCGGCCATCCCAACGCGGATTTCGCCATGCGCCTTGCGGTGGAGAAGGCGCGCGCGGCCGGGATCGGCGCCGTGGGCGTGCGGAATTCGCACCATTTCGGTGCGGCCGGCCATTACGCCCGCATTGCCTCCGCAGCAGGGGTGATCGGCTTCATCACCAGCTCCGCGCGCACCGTGCTGATGGTGCCCACGCGCGGCACGCTGCCGCTGCTCGGCGCCAATCCCATCGCCTTCGCGGCGCCGGCACTGCGGAACCGCCCCTTCGTGCTGGATATCTCCTCTACCACCGTCGCGGCCAACAAAGTGAAGGTCTACGACCTGAACGGGAAGCCGATCCCCGAGGGCTGGGTGGTGGACGAGGCCGGGCGTCCCGTGACCGATTCCGCCGAGGCCATGGAGGTCATCTTCAAGCGTCCGGGTGGCGGGGTTACGCCACTGGGCGGCGCGGAGGTGACGGGCGGGCATAAGGGCTATGGCCTGGGCGTGATGGTGCAGATTCTCTCCACCACCCTCACCGGCGCGGCCTTCGGAGCCATCCGGAACAAGACGCGCAAGCCCGGCGATCCCGATGATGTCGGCCATTTCTTCATGGCGATCGACCCGCGAGCCTTCCGGCCCGAGGGTGGGTTCGAGGAGGAACTGGACGCCATGATCGACGAACTGCATGCGACGCCGCCCGCCGATCCGGCGCGCCCCGTGCTGGTGGCCGGCGATCCGGAGGAGGCAGAGCGGGAGCGCCGCCTGGCCGAAGGCATCCCCGTGCCCGTCACTTTGGATACGCTTATCCGCGACATCTGCAAGCGATCGGGGGCAGGCTACGTGCTGACCGACGGCTAGCGCGCATCGCCGCGCGGCTGTTTCTTGATGACAGGCGCGAGGCGAGAAGGGGAGGACAGAACAAGATGATGACGACCACCCGCCGGGGCCTCCTCGGCGCAGCCGGCACGGCGCTCGCCTGCCCGGCGCTCGCGCAGCAGATCGGCCCCTGGCAGCCCACACGTCCCATCCAGCTGATCGTCGGCTACGCGCCGGGTGGGGGCAGCGACATCATCGCCCGCACCATCGCGGAAGCCTGCGCGCCACTGATGCCCGTGCCGATGGTGGTGGTTAACAAGCCCGGCGCGGGTGGTGCGCTTGCGGCCGAGTTCGTGGCGCGCGCCGCGCCCGATGGTCACACGCTGGTCATGCATGGGGGCAGCGAGAGCACCTCCCTGCCCGCCTTCCGCGACGTGCCCTACGACCCCAAGAAATCCTTCCGCGCCGTGATCCGCCTAACTCGGAACGGGCACATCCTGTCCTGCAAGGGCGGCGCGCAGCCGCGCTATCCCGACCTCGCCGCGGCGCTCGCGGTGGCCAAGGCCGACCCAGGCGGGTTGGCGCATGGCTCCGCGGGCATCGGCTCCCTTTCCCACGCCATCTTCATCCTGATCGAGCGTGCGGCGGGCGTGCAGTTCCTGCATGTGCCCTATACCGGCGGCGGCCCGGCGCTGCAGGCGCTGCTGGCCGGTCAGACACAACTCAACGTCAACGCGACGGACGAGCTGGGCAGCCAGGTCACCTCCGGCGAGCTGAAGGCCCTTGCCATCGCCTCGGAAAAGCGTGCGCCGGCCTACAAGGATGTGCCAACGCTGCGTGAACTGGGCTACGACATCGTCGCCGACAACATGAAGGGCTGGGTCGGCCCCGCCGGCATGACGGATGAGATGGTGACCTATCTGCATGACCGCTTCCGGCAGGGCATGCAAACCGCCACCTGGTCCCGCTTCATGGAACGAGTGGGCGAGGCCGATGGCTATGCCGATGGCCCGGCCTTCCAGCAATCAATGGACCGGCTGCTGGATTCCATCCGCGCCGCACTAGGAAGGAGTTAACCCCATGGACACCGCCATGTCGGAGGGGACGAAAGCGCTGGATCCGATCACGCCGCCCGCGCATGTCGCCTTCATCGGGCTTGGCGTCATGGGCGCCGCCATGGCGGCCAACATCGCCAAGAACGGCTTCGCGCTCACCGTGCACAATCGCAGCCGCGAAAAGGCGGCGGCGCTGGAGGCGGCCAGCGCCCGCTGGGCGCCGACGGCGGCCGAGGCCGCGGATGGCGCTGCCTGCATCGGCCTGTGCCTGCCCGACACGCCGGATGTGGAACGGGTGCTCTTTGGTCCCCAGGGCGTGGCCGAAGGCGTGGCGCCGGGCACGGTGGTCATCGACTTCAGCACCATTGCCGCCGCCCCCGCCGCCAGCTTCGCGAAGCGGCTGCTGGAAGAGCGCGGCGCCTATCTGCTGGACAGCCCGGTCAGCGGCGGCCCCGCCGGCGCACGCGACGGCACGCTCACCTGCATGATTGGCGGCGATGCTACCGCCTTCGCCGCCGCAAGGCGCTTCCTGGAATCCGTCGGTCGGACCTTCACCCATCTCGGCCCGCCCGGCGCCGGGCAGGTCTGCAAATCGGCGAACCAGCTTCTCGTCGCCGCGACGATGCAGGCGGTATCGGAGGCGCTGGCGCTGGGCCGCAAGGCCGGGCTGGACCCAATGGCCATGCGCCAGGCTCTGCTGGGCGGCTCGGCCAAGTCCTTCGTGCTGGAAAACCATGCGAAGCGCATGATCGAGGGCACGTTGCAGCCCGGCTTCCGAGCGGAGCTCATGCGCAAGGACACGCGCCTCTCACTGGCCGCCATGCGCGACCACGGCGTCTTCGCCCCCGCCACCGCCATGGTGGCGCAGATGATGGAAGCACTGGTGAATAGCGGGCGCGGCGGCATGGATTCGGCCGCCCTCAGCCTGCTGGTGGCCGAGCTGTCGGGACTGGAGCCTCGGGCTTAATCCGGCCGGGCTGCGGATGCTCTCCACCCTTGCGGTGGTCGGGGCCATGCGGTCCCTGGCGGCGGCGGCGGGCGAGACCGCGGCCGGCACGCGCATCGACGCGGATTTCAGCCCGACCGTCGGGCTGCTCGCCCGCATCCGCGGCGGCGAGCGGGCGGATCTGGTGATCCTGACCGCCGAGGGCGTGTCGGAACTGATTGCCGAGGGCCTGCTTGACGCGGAGAGCCGCACGGATCTCGTGCGCTTCCATATCGGGCTCGCCGTGCGGGCCGGGGCGCCACATCCACCCATGGCCACGGTGGAGGAGCTGCGTGCGACGCTGCTGGCGGCGCCCTCGATCGCCTATTCGCGCACCGGCGCGCGGCGAGGCCGCCCTTGCCGTGCAGCAGGTCAGCGAATTGCTAGCCGTGCCCGGCATCGAGGTGATCGGCCGCCTGCCCCCTGAGATGGGCACGGTCGCGATCTTCACGGCCGCCGCCTTCCAGGGTGCCGCGCAGCCCGTCACCAGCGGGCTGATCCGTTTCCTTTCCTCCCCCGAAGCCGCCCCCACCCTGGAGGCCGCCGGCCTCGAGCCGATCACTGCGTCCCACTGACCCCCGGCGCACCGCCGTGAGAAGGGCCGGAGGAGAATTTCTGATCTTCCCGGCGCCAACAGGGTCGTCCGTGCCGTCAACCGGCCGCACAGTATCAGCAACGGTGCCGTCCCCCCTATCCGTCTTATCGCCTGCGAGCAGGTCGATGAGGCTGGGCAGCAACGAGGCGCCGACGGCCACCAGGGGGTGCCATCGTCGTTCTCCAGTTCGCCAAGGTTCTGGCGGGCGCGCTCGCAACGGGATTCCGGGTTGCAGAACGATCTGTTTTGGTACTACCCGGAGCCATGCAGCAACTTAGGTATTCACGCCGGGTGCCTCTTCCGCCGCCGCCTGGCTTCGCCCGTATCACCGGGATCACTGTCAGTCGGAGCTCCGAACCTGGCCCCATTCGCTACGTTGTAGAATGTGAAACCGCCGACGGGCTGACCGAGACACTGGTGTCCCTTGAGCGCATGCATGCCCTCCGCATGTTCGACGCGTTCTGGGGCGAGGAGCTTGTTCCGCTCATCAGGTGCTGCTGCCGCGCGGCGGGATGATTGCTGGTCAACAGCACCTATCCGTTCCGCTTTGCGGAATGTTTAAACTTCAACATTATTGCATGTTCTGTGTAGGACGCCGATCTCCTGCCCACTGCGGCGGCGTGGACGGACACGCGGTGGCTGGAGTAGTTGCCGAGGGTGGCAAGGCCCAGTGGCGATGGAACAGCGTTAAACCCTGCTTGCCCTTGCCGGCGGCAGAGCCGGTATCGAGCCCGGCCCGCAGTACCCCGTTCGCTGGGTCAGACCGTAGTCCCGCGCCGTGACCGGCGTCATGGCCAGGTTCCAGACCATGCCAAGGATCGTCAGGCCCGCGACAAGAATACCGCCGGCCGTCCCCACGATCTTGAGCCAGACCGGCACCTCGCTCGCGGTGGTTGCCCCCGACGGCGGATGGCGCGCGGGCCAGGCTTTCTGCCGCGATGGTGCCCCCGCCCCTGGCCGCCTTTCCACCACCGCCGGCTGTCCGAGCGCGGCGCGACGCACCAGGGGCGGGGATTCGGGCATGGACACTCCTCTCCCATTGCCCCCGCCCTTTCCGGGCCTTTCCATCGCGTGGACATTCCCGATTGGGACGTTCACCCGCGGACGGGTCAAGCGCCCCACTCACCAGATCGCTTGCAGGCCTCGCCGAAACACGCGCCGGTCCTCGGGGCCGCCGGACTGCACCCTGTCGCGGCACGGGGCTGAATTCCCGGCCATGCTGCCTGCCGCCCGGCCGTATCTGATCTCCACGCAATTCACGTGCTAGGTCGCTCCCCACGGTGGGATGGCGCGCAGGCGGGCCGATGCTGGCACTCGTCCTAAGTGGCCGGACAGGCCGGGCAGGTTGGAGGGACGACGTGAAGAAGGACTTTGCCTGGGCCAATCTGGTCTATGCCGATGTCGCACTGGCGATGTGCCTGGCGCACCAGATGCGGCACAGCGCGAAGCCGCTCCTCTTCGTGGTAGCGGGCCCGCTGGCGCCCGAGCAGATCCATGCGCTTCGGCTCTTCAGCAAGGAGATGGTGAAGACCAGGCCCGTCGAGATGAAGAACCCCCATGTGGCGGCCTTCCGGTACAGGCTCACCATGACCAAGCTCCGCATGTGGGAGCTGGAGGACTTCGAACAGGTCTGCGTGCTGGACAGCGATCTGCTGATCCTCGGAAATCCGGATGACATCCCGTTGCTGGGGAGCGAGCAATGTCTTGCCGCGGTCGAGGCACAGGATGGAAGGTGGAACAGCGGCGTGATGATCATCCGGCCGGATCGCCGCGTCGCCGCTGACATGCTGAAGCGCTACGCCGCCAGCCATCAGGGCTTCAAGCTGCCCGACCAGCAGTTCCTGAACAGATTTTGGATCGGCCGCCCCGGCGTCGCCAATCTTCCCC
Source organism: Roseomonas chloroacetimidivorans (assembly GCF_049629625.1). Classification (NCBI taxonomy): domain Bacteria; kingdom Pseudomonadati; phylum Pseudomonadota; class Alphaproteobacteria; order Acetobacterales; family Roseomonadaceae; genus Roseomonas; species Roseomonas chloroacetimidivorans. The sequence continues at coordinate 83,068 of NZ_JBNBZS010000008.1, forward strand.
GGCAGTACAACGCCCGGACCACCGCGGATGCGCCGGACGCCGTCTTCTATCATTTCGCGGGCATGAAGCCCTGGGTCCTCGAACATCGCCCGAAGCTCGGCGACCTGGCGCGGCGATGGGACATCGTTGTCACGGAGGTCCGCGACATCCTGTCGAACGCAGGCATGGACGCCGACAGCTTGCTGGACAGCATCCGTGTGCGCCCGCTGGACTATTTCATGGAACAGCAGCGGCAATGGCTCAGCGGCCCAGCCCTGCCCTGAAAGCCGTGGCCCTCCCTAGCCCCGGGGTATCCGCGCAAGCAACACCGGCTCTGGCGCATAGGGCTCCAGCGGAGCGCCACTTGCCGTCCTGCCGGATTGGATAACCTCGATCACCGCGGCGGGGTCGGAAGGACTCACATGCTTGAGGTCGGTGAACCGGTACTGCCACCAGCGAACCTCCAGCAACGCGTCCACCATCTCCTTCTCGAAGCGGTATCGTAGGACCCGAGCAGGATTCCCACCCACGACCGCATAGGGTGGCACGTCCCGGGTGACCACCGCATGTGCGGCCACCACGGCACCATCGCCAATGCTCACCCCCGGCAGAAGCGCCGCATTCGCCCCCACCCATACGTCGTTCCCGATCACGGGCGCGGGCCTCTGAACGGTCTTCTCGAACTGGATGTCCCGTTCTCCCGCATCCTCCATGAAGCTCTGAACAACCGAGAAGCGCGGATCATAGAAAGCCGGGGAGGTGCTGATCTTCTCGAGGGGGTGCCGCGGGCTCGGGACGGAAAGGCCGTGAGCAATCGAGCTGTACCGGCCGATCCTCATCGCCGCTGGCAAAGGCGATCGGGAATAAGAGAAAGCCCCGATCTCGCAGATCTGCGTCCCATTCAGGATGCCGCAATAGGGCTCGACCGTGGTGGTGTTGCCGAAGGACAGCGTCATTCCCGGCTTCAGCCGGAACATCGCCTTATTGAACTCGAAGAACAGGCGGGCCTCACGCAGCCAGGCGATGCTGCGCTCGGTCAGGGTCACGTCCATAGGCAATTTTCCAAGGGCAGAACTGCACCGCGCCGGGCCTTATCGCGCTTCCGTGAGAAGCACCAAGGGAGAACCCTCCTGCCGCCTCCTCAGGCCGCGCGCTCGCCAGAACGGCCCCGCTCGCCCATAGTCGAAGGAAAGCGAGGGTCGGAGGGAAAGCCGGGATGAGGGAAGACGCCCTGATGCGCCGCATGCAGGTCATGGAACTTGTGCAGAACTGGGCGATCTGGCGCGATGCCGGCGACTGGGAACGCTTCGCGACTGTCTGGGCGCCCGAGGGCCGGATGATGGCCACCTGGTGCCAGGCCCCCGCCGCGGGCTTCATCAAGGCCAGCCAGGAAGGATGGGCCAAGGGCGTCTCCATCCTTCACTTTCTCGGCGGCTGCTCGGTGGACCTCTCCGGCCGCCGTGCCATTGCGCAAACGAAAATGACCATCTCCCAGCGTGCCCCGGTGCATGGCGTGGTGGTGGACGTGGTCTGCACCGGCCGCTTCTACGACTTCATCGAGGAGAAGGCGGATGGCTGGAAGCTGGTCCTCCGCCAGCCGATTTACGAGAAGGACCGGATGGACCCGGTGGACCCCGCCGCGCGGCTTGAGCTGGACCAGGCCTTGCTCGCCCGCTTCCCCGAGGGCTACCGCCACCTCGCCTATCTCCAGACCGGCATCGGCTATGAGGTGAAGACCGATATGCCCGGGTTGAAGGGGGAGAAGGTACAGGCGCTCTACGCTGCCGGCGCGGCCTGGCTGCGCGGGGAGGCCCTGTCCTGGGAAGAATGACCCCACCCCTCGCCTTCGTCCACGCACCGGTCGCACAGCGCGTGGTCTTCGGGGAAGGCAGCCTGGATCGCGCCGCGCCGGAGCTGGAGGCGCTGGGTGCCCGCCGCGCCCTCATCCTCTCCACCCCCGGCCAGCGCGCGCTTGGGGAACGGGTCACAGCCACCATCGGTCCGTTCGCCGCCGGTTTGCATGCCGAGGCGCGGATGCATGTGCCCGTTCGGGTGGCAGAGGCGGCCGCTGCCCGTGCCGATGAACTGGGCGCCGATGCCCTGGTGGTCGTGGGCGGCGGCAGCGCGATCGGGCTGGGCAAGGCGGTCGCGCTCTCCACCGGACTGCCGATCCTCGCGATCCCCACCACCTATTCAGGATCGGAAAACACCTCGATCTGGGGCCTGACCGAGGGCGGCGCGAAGAGCACGGGGCGCGACCCGCGCGCCCTGCCGAAGGTGGTGCTCTATGACCCAGCCCTGACCCTGGACCTTCCGCCCGCCATCTCCGCCGTGTCCGGCCTCAATGCCATCGCCCATGCGGTAGAGGTGCTCTACGCCCCCGACCGCACGCCGATCACAGCCTTGATGGCGGAGGAGGGGCTCCGCGCCCTGGCCGCCGCCCTGCCCCGCATTCTCGAGTCGCCGCGCGACCTCGCGGCGCGGGCGGAAGCCCTCTACGGCGCCTGGCTCTGCGGGACGGTGCTTGGCCAGTCCACCATGGGTCTGCACCACAAGCTCTGCCACGCGCTGGGCGGCGGCTTCGACCTGCCCCATGCCGAAACCCATGCGGTTATCCTGCCGCATGCCGCCGCCTTCAACGCCCCCGCAGCGCCCGAGGCCATGGTCCGGATCGCCCGCGCCCTGGGCGTGCAGGACGCTCCCACTGGCCTCTGGGCCCTGGCCGGGCGGCTGGGCGTGCCTCGCTCGCTCGCGGCATTGGGATTGCAGGAGGCGAACCTGCCCCGTGCCGTGCGATTGGCGACCGCCAGCCCCTATGCCAATCCGCGGCCGGTGACGGAGGCGGGAGTGGCAGCGTTGCTCGCCCGGGCGCTGGCCGGCGAGCCGCCGCTGGCCGATCCGCCCTGACAGCCTTCTGGAGAGACACACGCATGAGCGAGTTCAGGATCCTCGGCATTTCCGGCAGCCTCCGGAACGGCTCCCACAACACCGCCGCCCTGCGCGCGGCGGCGGAGCTCGCGCCCGAGGGCGTGACTGTCACGATCTATGAGGGGCTGGGCGACATCCCGCCCTATAACGACGACGTCCGTACGGGCAGCGGCTACCCCGAATCCGTGGAGGCCTTCCGCCGCGCCCTCCGTGCCGCCGACGCGGTGCTGATCGCGACGCCCGAGTACAATTACTCCATCCCCGGCGTGCTGAAGAACGCCATCGACTGGGCCTCCCGCCCGCCCGAGCAGCCCTTCGACAACAAGCCCATCGCCATCATGGGCGCCAGCCAGGGCCTGCTCGGCACCGCCCGCGCGCAATACGACCTGCGCAAGATGTGCGTCTTCCTCAATGCCTATCCGTTGAACAAGCCGGAGGTGTTCATCGCCCAGTCCGGCGCCAAGATCGGCGCCGATGGTCGGCTGACCGATGAGGCCACGCGCGGCTTCATCGCGCAGCTCGTCGTGGCGCTGCGGGACTGGGCCCAGCGCATCAAGGCCTGAGGAGACCGTCGCGCGCCCCCTTGGCGGGGCGCGCGATCCCGGCCTAGCCTGCATGCGGGACGCTTCACGGCCGATGGTGGAACCGGGCAAACCGGGCGCCGAAACCAACACTGGGACGGACGGAGACAACGCTTGGCCTATGCCCTGCAGCAGCTGATCAACGGTGTCGCGCTGGGCATGATCTACGGATTGATCGCGGTGGGCTACACGATGGTCTACGGGATCATCGGCATGATCAACTTCGCCCATGGCGACATCTTCATGGTCGGTGCCTTTATCTCCCTCATCTCCTTCGTGCTGATCAGCACGGGCGGATGGGCGGCCGGCCCCGGTGCAATCCTTCTCGTGCTGCTCGTCTCCATGGCCGTCACCGCCCTTTATGGCTGGTCGGTGGAGCGTGTGGCTTACCGCCCGCTGCGGGGTTCCTTCCGCCTGGCGCCCCTGATCTCCGCCATCGGCATGTCCATCGTGCTGCAGAACTATGTGCAGGTCGCCCAGGGCGCGCGGGTGAAGCCGATCGAGTCCCTCGTCACCGGCGGGGTGGAAATCTGGCACGGCAATGGCTTCGCCGTCTCCATCTCCACCATGCAGGCCATGATCGTCATTGTGACGCTGGCTGTGCTGGCGATCTTCACCTGGCTCGTCACACGAACACCGCTTGGCCGGGCCATGCGCGCCTGCGAACAGGATCGGAAGATGGCAGGGTTGCTGGGCGTCGACACCGACCGCACCATCAGCATCACCTTCGTCATCGGCGCGGCGCTCGCCGCCGTGGCCGGCACCATGTACCTGCTGCGCTATGGCGTGATCGACTTTTACATCGGCTTCCTCGCGGGGGTGAAAGCCTTCACCGCCGCCGTGCTTGGCGGCATCGGTTCCCTGCCCGGCGCGGTGCTCGGCGGCCTCCTGATCGGCTTGATCGAGACCTTCTGGAGCGCCTATTTCACTGTCGAATACAAAGATGTTGCTACCTTCGCGATTCTGGTGGTCACGCTGATCTTCATGCCCACCGGCCTGCTCGGCCGCGCGGAGGTCGAAAAGGTATGAGCGGCGCCGGATCCGTCCTCGGCACGCCGCATGAGGGCGGCGTGCCCCGCAGCGACGATGGCGTGCCCGAACCCGGCGAGATGGGCGGCATCCCGCGCGCGCCCATCCCCGCCAGCCCGCGCCCGCCCCTGACCCATGCGCTGCGCGACGCCGCCATCGCCGCCCTCGTCGCCGCTGTGCTCTTTGTCCCGCTGGTCGGGTTGCGCACGGATGTCGGCCCCGGCGGCGGCGGCCTGATCCTCCGCACGCGCTGGAGCGACGTGGCCATCCTCGTCGCCATCACCTTCGCGGGCCGCCTGCTCCTCAATATCTGGGAGCATTTCCGCCCCGCTTCCTCGCCGCGCTCCGCCCGCCGCACGGCACTGCTGACCCGCATTGGCACCTTCGTGGCGCCTCTCCTGCTGATCTTTGCCATCTCCTTCCCGATGTTGCCCGGCACGTCGCGCTACGGGCTCGATCTCGGCATTCTCGTCCTGACCTATGTGATGCTGGGCTGGGGGCTGAACATCGTGGTTGGCCTCGCTGGGCTGCTGGACCTCGGCTATGTCGCCTTCTACGCCGTCGGCGCCTATGCCTACGCGCTGCTCTCCACGACCTTCGGCCTCTCCTTCTGGATCTGCCTGCCGCTCGCCGGCATCCTCGCAGCCTTCTGGGGCGTGGCCCTCGGCTTTCCCGTGCTGCGCCTGCGCGGCGACTACCTGGCCATCGTGACACTCGCCTTCGGCGAGATCATCCGTATCGTCCTGATAAATTGGGTCTCCCTCACCGGCGGCCCGAACGGCATCTCCGGCATTCCCCGTCCCACCTTCTTCGGCCTCAGCTTCAGTGCGGGCGGCGGCCCCGGCTCCTTCGCCGACTTTTTCGGCTTGGAACCCTCCCCCACCCATCGCGTGGTCTTCCTCTACTACGTCATCCTGGTCCTCGCCCTGCTGACGAACTGGGTGACGCTCCGCCTGCGCCGCCAGCCCCTGGGCCGCGCCTGGGAAGCGCTGCGGGAGGATGAGATCGCCTGCCGCGCCCTGGGCATTAACGTGACCAACACGAAGCTGACGGCCTTCGCCATCGGCGCCATGTTCGGCGGCTTTGCCGGCGCCTTCTTCGCCACCCGCCAGGCCTTCATCAGCCCGGAAAGCTTCACCTTCATCGAGAGCGCCATCATCCTCGCCATCGTCGTGCTGGGCGGCCTCGGCAGCCAGCTCGGCGTCGCCCTGGCCGCGCTGGTGATGATCGGTGGCTTCGAGGCCTTCCGTGACCTCGAGGAATGGCGAATGCTCGTCTTCGGCGGCGCCATGGTGGTGATCATGGTCTGGCGCCCGCGCGGCCTCGTCTCCACCCGCTCGCCTTCCATCTCCCTCGGCAAGCGCAAAGCCATCTCGGGCGATCTGGTCGGAGAGGGCCACGGATGAGCACGCCCATCCTGCAGGTCCACGACCTCGTCATGCGCTTCGGCGGGCTGACTGCCGTGGATCATGTCTCCTTCGAAGCGGTGGCGGGCGACATCACCGCCATCATTGGCCCGAACGGCGCCGGCAAGACCACCGTCTTCAACCTGATCACCGGCTTCTACACGCCCACGGCGGGCGAGATCATCCTGCATGGCCGCGACGGCCAGCGTGCGCTGCACACCACGCCCGGCCACCGCATCGCCCGGGCGGGTGTGGCGCGCACCTTCCAGAACATCCGTCTTTTCCCCGGCATGACCGTGCTGGAGAACCTGCTGGTCGCGCAGCATAACCGCCTCCAGGCCGCGACGGGATTCGGCATCGCCGCCATTCTCGGAATCGGCGGCTACCGCGCCGCCGAGCGCGCGGCGGTGGAGCGTGCGAGGCGGTGGCTGGAAGCCACCCGGCTTCTGGACCGCGCCGACGACGCCGCCGGCAGCCTTCCCTATGGCGCGCAGCGGCGTCTGGAAATCGCGCGCGCCATGTGCACCGACCCCGTCCTGCTCTGCCTTGACGAACCCGCCGCTGGCCTGAACCCCCGCGAGTCCGAGGAGCTGGCCAAGTTGATGCGCCTGATTCGTGCGGGTGGGTGCTCCATCCTGCTCATCGAACACGACATGGGCGTCGTGATGAAAATCTCAGACCGCGTGGTGGTGCTGGACCACGGCAAGAAGATCGCCGATGGCACGCCTGCCCAGATACGGGCGGATGAGAAGGTGATCGCCGCCTATCTCGGCACCGGAGACGAAGACGAGGAATCGTCGGCGGCGGCGGAGGACGCGGCGTGACAGCCATGCTGCGGATGGAAGGCGTCACCGCCGCCTATGGCGCGGTGGAAGCGCTGAAGGGCGTTTCCATCCATGTGGGTGCCGGCGAGATCGTGACCCTGATCGGCGCCAATGGCGCCGGCAAGTCCACGCTGCTGATGACCATCTTCGGCTCCCCCCGTGCGCAGCAGGGCCGCATCACCTTCGAGGGCCGCGATATCACCACCCTTCCCATGCACCAGATCGCACGGGCCGGAATCGCGCAATCACCCGAAGGCCGCCGCATCTTCCCGCGCATGACGGTGCGGGAGAACCTGTTGATGGGCGCGCAGGCCATGGGCGTCGATCCCGCGCCCGGGCTGGAACAAGCCTTCGCTCTCTTTCCTCGCCTGAAGGAACGCGAAGCGCAGCGCGGCGGCACCCTCTCGGGCGGGGAGCAGCAGATGCTCGCCATCGCGCGGGCCCTGATGTCGAAGCCGCGCCTTCTGCTGCTGGACGAACCCTCTCTCGGCCTCGCGCCCCTGGTGGTCCGGCAGATCTTCTCTGCCATTCGCACGCTGAACGCGGAAACCGGGCTGACCGTGCTGCTGGTGGAGCAGAACGCCAACCAGGCGCTGCGGCTCGCGCATCGGGGCTATGTGCTGGTGACCGGGCGCATCACGCTCGAAGGCACAGGCTCCGATCTACTGGCCCGGCAGGAGATCCGCGACGCCTATCTCGGAACCCATTGAAGACAAGCCGGACCAAGCCCTAGGCTTCCGTTACCCCAGTGAACCGGAGGATCTCCCCGATGACCATTCAGCGCCGCACCCTTCTCGGTGCCTCGCTTGCGGCACCCGTGATCCTTTCGGCCGGCGGCGCCATGGCGCAGGGCCGTACCGTCCGCGTCGCGGTGGCCGGCCCGCTCACCGGCTCCAACGCCGCCTTCGGCGCGCAGATGCGCAACGGCGCCGAGCAGGCCCTGGCCGACATCAACGCCGCTGGCGGCGTGCTGGGCCAGCAGCTCGCGCTTGAGGTGGGCGACGACGCCTGCGATCCACGCCAGGCGGTATCGGTGGCCAATCAGCTTGCCGGGCGGCAGGTCCGGCTGGTGCTCGGGCATTTCTGCTCCAGCGCCTCCATCCCTGCGAGCAAGGTCTATACGGAGGAAGGCGTGCTGCAGATCAGCCCCGCTTCCACCAACCCGCGCTTCACCGACGAAGGCTCCTGGAACACCTTCCGCACCTGCGGGCGTGACGACCAGCAGGGCGCCGTGGCCGGCAAGTACATCGCCGAGCATTTCAAAGGAAAGAAGGTCGCCCTGCTCCACGACAACTCCGCCTATGGCAAGGGGCTGGCGGACGAGACGAAGAAGGCGTTGAACGCCGCAGGCGTGACGGAGACGATCTACGCCGCCTACACGCCGGGCGAGCGCGACTACAACGCCATCGTCTCCCGCCTGAAGGCCGGGAATATCGAGGTGATCTATCTCGGCGGCTACCATACAGAGGGCGGCCTGATCATCCGGCAGGCCAAGGAGCAGGGGCTGAACGCCACCCTGATCGGCGGCGATGCCCTGGTGACGAATGAGTTCTGGCAGATTTCGGGCGCCGCCGGCGAGGGCACGATGATGACCTTCTCCTCCGACCCGCGGAAGCGCCCGCAGGCGGCGGAGGTGGTGCAGCGCTTCCGCGCCAAGAATATCGATCCGGAGGGCTACGTTCTTTATACCTATGCGGCGTTGCAGATCTGGGCTGAAGCCGCGAAGAAGGCGAACAGCATCGAACCTCGCAAGGTGGCCGACACGATGAAGTCGGGCGGTCCGTGGCAGACGGTGCTCGGCCCGATCAGCTTCGACCGCAAGGGCGATGTGACCGTGCCGGACTACGTCTTCTATGTCTGGAAGAACGGCAGCTATGCCGAGGTGTCTTGAAAACGGCCTTCCAGCGATCCATCTGCGCTCACGTCAACAACATGAAAGGAGGTGATCCGGTGTCTCATCGCATCAACCAGGTCCTCGCGGCCGCCACTCGGATCACCGTCGGCGGGTGAGCACGACTGTCTGAGGCCAAGGGCTGAAGACATGAAGCGTGCTCCTCCAACAATCCGGCGGGTCACCGTTTGACGCGGGCCGCGAACCGGCCACGCGATGGGAAGCCCCCGGCGGGAAACCGCCGGGGGCTTCTGCGTTTCAGGGCACCGGCCGTAGAAGAAGGCAGCCCTGCGGCCACAGCCGGTGTTGCCGGCAAGACATAGCTTTCCGTTCAGCCGTTCCGCTGGGGCAACCGGGCCGTCCGGATGTCGTTGCACGGCCAGGCCAGCAAGGCCCAATGAAGGAAAGCAGGACCATGTCCGGCACCAGTCAGTCACAATACCAGTCATCCCCGCCCGGCATGCCCGAAGGGGCCCCTGTGCTGCGGCACCGCGTCTCCTGGGCGGCTATCCTGGCGGGGGCGCTCGTCGCCATTGCCATTGGTATCGCCCTTAACCTCCTGGGGGCTGGCATCGGCCTGACCACGGTCGATGCCCAGGCCCGCGACACGCCCACCGCCAGCACGCTCGGCATCGCAGCCGGCATCTGGATGCTCGTGTCGAACCTCCTCGGTCTCGCCCTGGGCGGCTATGTCGCCGCGCGCCTCTCCGGCACCGCGGATGGGCAGGATGCCACCCTGCACGGCGCCGCCGTCTGGGCCACCGCAAGCCTCATCTCCGTCCTGCTGCTGGGCAGCATGGCCACAAGCGCGACCCAGACGGCCACGAGTGCCGTTTCAAACGTCGTCGGGGGAATTGGCCAGGCCGCTGGGCAAGCAGCCCAGTCCATGGCGCCGCAGGTTGACCCCAACGCCCTGGTGGACCGCGCCCGCATCGCCCTGTCCGGCCCCGCCGACCCGGCACGCATGACGCCGGAACAGCGCGGAGCCGAGATCGGCGAGTTGGTCGCCAAGCGGGCGGCCAATGGCAACCTGTCCGACGCGGACCGCACCCGCCTGAACCGCCTTGTCGCCGCCGAGGCAGGCATCCCCGAGGACGAGGCTGGCGCCCGCGTCCGGGCCTATGAGGAGGAGGCCCAGCGGACCGCCCAGCAGGCCGAGCAGCGGGCGCGCGAGGCCGCCGACGCTGCGGCGCGCGCTGCCTCCATTGCTGCCTACTGGGGCTTCGCCGTACTCGCCCTGGGCGCGCTCGCCGCGATCCTCGGGGCCCGCACCGGCACGCGGGACCTGATCCACCTGACCAGCCAGCGCCGGATGGTCTGAGGCTCACGCGGGCCGCTCGGCTGGCCCGGGGGAAGCGGCGCTTCCCCCGGGTCCTTCGGGCGCGAGCCGGATGTAGCGGGCTGGCGCGGCTCAGCCGCGCCAGAACCACTCAGTCGCGCGCCGCAAGCTTGTCTTGCGTCTTCGTTTCGAAATCGCTGGCGTCATGGCGCTCATGCAGCTGGCTTGCAGGCTCGCCGGAGACGCGGTTCACCATCCGCCCACGCTGCACTGCCGGCCGTGCGCCGACCGCATCGGCCCAGCGCTGCACATTCTTGTATTCCTGCACCTGCAGGAACTCCGCCGCGTCATACAGCCAGCCTTTCACCAGGCCGCCATACCAGGGCCAGATGGCCATATCGGCGATGGTGTAATCGGGGCCCGCCACATATTCGCTTTCGGCCAGCCGGCGATCGAGCACGTCCAGCTGACGCTTCACCTCCATCGCGAACCGATCGATGGCATATTCGATCTTCGTCGGCGCGTAGGCGTAGAAGTGGCCCAATCCCCCGCCCAGATAGGGCGCGCTCCCGACCTGCCAGAACAGCCATGACAGGCATTCGGCGCGGGCAGCGACATCGGTCGGCAGGAAGGCCCCGAACTTCTCGGCCAGATGCATCAGAATGGCGCCGGACTCGAAGACCCGGATCGGCGTCGGGCCACTGCGGTCCACCATGGCCGGGATCTTGGAGTTCGGATTGACGGCGACGAAACCGCTTCCGAACTGATCGCCTTCGCCGATCCGGATCAGCCAGGCATCATATTCCGCGCCACGGTGGCCGAGGGCCAGCAGCTCCTCAAACATGATGGTGACCTTCACGCCGTTCGGCGTTCCCAGCGAATAGAGCTGGAAAGGGTGGCGGCCGACCGGAAGTTCCTTGTCATGCGTCGGCCCCGCGATGGGGCGGTTGATACTCGCGAACCGGCCTCCGCTGGCTTTGTTCCAGGTCCAGACCTTCGGTGGCGTGTAATCGGACGAGCTGGTCATATGCAAAGCTCCAGGTAGTCGGTCAGGGCACGCGATCGCGGCGTACGACCGCGTTCAAAGCATTCTCCGTGCACAAGCGTTCACTTCAAATGCTCTCAAAGCAGACACTCAGCCAGGCAGCCCGACCGGGTGGTAATTGCGCGAGAACCAGATCAGCGCCGGCCGTGGCGCGCCCAGGCGGATGGCACGCACCTGAGCGAAGATCACGCTGTGCGTGCCCTTCTCCAGCACCTCCTCCACCACGCAATCCAGGGCGGCCACCGCGTCCTCGAGCACCGGCGCCCCGGTGGCCAGGGTCGTCCAGCTTCCCTCGGCGAAGCGCGCCGCCTGATTAGCACCGGTGAAGCCCGCGAAGAGGTTGGACAGCGCCTGATCCTGCCCGGACAGCACATTGACGCAGAGCACGCCATTCGCCTTCGCCGCCGGGTTGAGACTGCTGCTACGGTTCATGCAGACCAGCAGCGTGGGCGGCGAATCCGTCACGCTGCATACCGCGCTGGCGGTGATCCCCACCCGCCCGCCGAGCGGCCCATCCGTCGTGACGATGGTCACGGCGGCGCCCAGCCGGGCCATGGCATCACGGAATTCCTGGCGGCTCGGTTCCATGGCGGCGTTTCCTTCTGATGCCCGATGATATCGCTCCCTTCGGCGCCCATCGGAAGGGGCTGGATGCCGGGCGGTGCACGGGTCCAGATGGCATGCATGACCGCCGACACCACCCCTGGGCGCACCCCCCCTCGCCTGCCCCGTCGCGCCATCCTCGCGGCACCGCTCGCGGGCGCGGCGGCTCCTCCGATGCCGGGCTGGCCGGCCCTGGCGCGCGACGCCCTGGCACCGATCCGCGCGGCCGCGTCCGCCGCGGACGGCCCGGTGCTCCTGAAATCCTTCACCACCGAGGGGCGGGAGGATTTCGACTGCGTTCATGCCGAGGTGGCCTTTACCTATGACAACGCCCTGGCCGGCCTCGCCCTGCTGGCCGGTGGCGAGCGCGCCCTGGCCACCCGCATCGCCGAGGCCCTGCGCCTCGCCCAGAGCCAGGACCGCCATTGGCAGGATGGGCGCCTCCGCAACGCCTACCCCGCCGGCCGCGTCTTCCCCGAGGCCCCGCGAAGTGCCCGCCCCCCGGGCTGGTGGGATGCCGCACGCGGCCAATGGCTGGAGGACGGCTACCAGGCCGGCAGCGCCGCGGGCCCGGTGGCCTTCGCCATGCTGCTCTGGACCGCGCTGGGCGACCCGCCCTTGCGCCAGGCAGCCGAACGCGCCGCGGACTGGCTCGATACCCTGCGCGCGCCCGCCGGCTATCGCGGCGGCACGATCGGCCATGAACCCGCACCGGACGCCCTGCCCTGGGTAAGCAGCGAGCAGAACCTGGACCTCTCCATCGCCTTCGCGCGGCTGGGCCGTGCCGATGCGGCCGCCCATGCCGCCACCTTCGTTCGCTCCATGTGGCTGCCCTCGGAACGCCGCTTCGCCATGGGCCTGACCCCGGACGGCAGGATGAATCCCGGCAGCGCCCTCGATGCCAATCTCTGGCCCGCCCTGGCCTGGCCCGGCCAGGGCTTCGGGCCCGCCCTCGAATGGGTCCTCGCCCGCCACGGCCTGCCCTCCGGCGCCCCACCAGAGGAGATGGAGGGCCTGGACTTCAACGACGACCGTGACGGCATCTGGCTGGAGGGCACCGCCCAGGCCGCCCTGCTGCTGCGCCGTCTGGGCCGGCCAGCGTCGGCCGGACGCTTTGCCGCCACCATCGCTCGCCACCGCCGCCCGGATGGCTGGATCGCAGCCTCCAGCATCCCCTGGCTCACCACAGGCCTGGGCACCGGGCTAAGGCCGGGCGTTGCCGATTTCCTCTACCCCGCGCGCGGGCATCTCGCGGCGAATGCCTGGGCGGCCCTGGCCGCATTGGATGCCAGCCCCTTTGACTGACCTCGCCCCTATACACGCCAGTCCCGGCGATCCAGCGCGTACCAGACATGCCGGTGCAAGGGATGCTCCGCCGCCAGGCGCGGATGCCCGAAGAACCCGCCCCGTTGCATTCCCAGCCGCTCCATCAGTCGCCAGGACGGCTCATTCGCCGGCGCGGTGAAGGCGACGATTCGGTCCAGCCCCAGCGGCCCGAAGCCCCGGGCCAGGGCCAGCCGCGCCGCTTGCGTGGCAAGCCCGCGTCCCTGGAACTCCGGGCGGAAGCGCCAGCCGATTTCAACCGCCGGCGTGAAAGGCGCTTCGAAGGAGACGCGGAGCAAGCCGCACAGCCCGGCTAGCACCCCATCCACCTCCACGGCCCAGAAAGTGAAACCCTGCGCGGCCTGATGCGCCAGCAATCTGTCGAGAAAAGCGTCCGACTCCGCCCGGCTGAGCACCGCGGGGAAATGGCGCATCACTTGCGGATCGCCGTTCAGGGCAGCGAAAGCCAGCCTGTCCTCCTCCCGCCAGTCGCGCAGCATGACATGGCCCGGTGCGTTCATTTTCCTTCCCCCTGGCAGCCTGCCGCCCCAGGGCATAGCCTGCCAGCGGAGGAGACAACATGCCGGAACTGAGCCTCGAAGCCCTTGCCGAAGCCGTGCCGGATGGCGCGCTGCTGGCCCTGCCGCCGGACAATTCCCTGCCCTCGGTCGCCCTGGCCAAGGCCCTGGTGCGCCGGGGTGCGAAGGGCCTGCGGTTGATCGGCGTCCCCGTCTCCGGCTTCGCCACCGACCTCCTGATCGGCGCCGGCTGCGTGACGGAAGTGCAGACCAGCGCCGTCTCCCTCGGCGAGGCCGGCTTTGCCCCGCGCTTCTCCGCCGCCGTGAAGGCCGGCAGCATCACCCTGCGCGATGCCACATGCCCGGCCATCCACACCATGCTTCAGGCCGCCGAAAAGGGCGTCCCCTTCATGCCGCTCCGCGGCGTGATCGGCAGCGACATCCTGGCCCACCGCCCGGACTGGCGCGTGGTGCAGAACCCGCTTTCCGACCGCCCGGACCCGATCCTGGTCCTGCCGGCGCTGCACCCCGATGTTTCCGCCATCCACGCTGTGATGGCTGACGAAGCCGGAAATGTCTGGGTCGGCCGCCGCCGCGAATGCGCCACCCTCGCCCATGCCTCCCGCAAGCTGCTGGTGACGGTGGAGCGCGTGGTGCCCGGAAACATGCTGGAAGATGAGCGCCTCGCCCCCGGCGCCATCTCCGCCACCTATGTCGAGGCCTATGCGGTCGCCCCGCGCGGCGCGCACCCTGTGGCCCTGCTGGATGAATACGGCTTCGATGCCGCCTATGTCGCCGCCTATGCCCGTGCCGCGCGTACGGAGGAAGGCTTCGACGCCTGGGTTGCCGAACATGTCTTCGGCCGCAGCGCGCAGGTGGCCGCCGAATGAGCACCATCCAGCCCGAGGAACGCCTCGCAGCCGCCCTCGCCCGCCTGATCCTCGATCCCGCCGCCCCGCCTGTGCGCCACATCGCCGTCGGCGCCGCCTCCCCCATCCCGGCCGCCGCCTGCTGGCTGGTCGCCAAATCCGGCCACCCCGTGCGCCTCTCCCTGCTGCACAAGCGCAGCGGCAACCCCTTCACCGAAGGCACGCGCGAACTTTTCGACCTGACGGGCCAGGGCCGGATCGACCTGTTCTTCCTCGGCGGCGGCCAGATCGACGGCCAGGCCAACATCAACCTGATCGGCACGGGCGAATGGCCGGGCCAGGGCGTGCGCTTCCCCGGCAGCTTCGGCTCCGCCTTCATGTATTTCATGACCCCGCGCACCATCCTCTTCCGGGAGGAACACTCCCCCCGCGTGCTGGTGCCGCGCGTGGACCACATCTCCGCCCCCGGCGTCTCCCCGCCCGAGGTCTATCGCCGCGGCAGCGCGCAGGCCCTCGTCACGGGCCGCTGCATCTTCCGCTTCGATCCCGCGCGCGCCCGCTTCACGCTCGAAAGCGTGCATCCCGGCGAAAGCCTGGAAACCATTCGCGCCCAGACCGGCTTCGATTTCGACACGCCGCCCGAGGTTCCGGCCACGCCCGACCCGACCGATGCCGAACTGTCCTTGCTGCGTGGCCCGGTCTGTGACGAGATGGTCGAGACCTATCCCGAATTCTGCGCACGGGTCTGGGGCCGCGCCGCCGCGGCCTGATCCGCATCTGCGCCGCGCCTCAAACAGGCGCGGCGCGCCAGCTTCAGCCCAGCACCGCCACGCACTCGATCTCCAGCAGGAAGTTCGGGCGCGGCAGCGAGTATACGATGGCGGTGGTGCGCGCCGGGTATTTCCCATCAGGAAAATGCGCCGCGTAGATGCGGTTCATCTCCTCGAAATCCTCGCGCCGCGTCAGCAGCACATTCACCTTCACCACGCGGCTCCAATCGCCGCCCGCCTCCTTCAGGATGCCGGTGATGCTCTTCATCACCTGCGTCATCTGCGCGGTGAAGTCGCCGATGGCGAGCTTCCCGTTCTCGTCATAGGCCGGGATGCCCGACACATAGAGAAGATTGCCCACCTTCACCGCCGGTGAAAGGGGCGCCGCCACCTTGAACTGGTCGGCGGGCTGGATGTGCTCAAGCGGTGTCATGGCGTTCCCTGATTAACCCGGTTGCAGATTGGCGGCGCGCACGACCTCGGCATAGATCGCCGTGTCCCGCTTGATTCGCGTGACCAGCGCGTCCGGTCCGCCGGCCAGAATGTCCAGCCCCACCTCTTCCATCTTCGCCTTCGTGGCCGGGCGGTTCAGCGAATCCAGCCACGCCTTGGAAAGCGCCGCCGCCACCTCCGGCTTGGCCCCGGCCGGCATGACCACGCCATACCAGGAATCCGACACCGCCTGCGGGTAACCCAGTTCGATGAAGGTCGGCACATCCGGCAACAACCGGTGGCGCTGCTTCGCGATGATGCCCAGCGGCGTGATCTGCTTCTCCCGGATACCCTGAAGCACGTCGGGAAGATTGGCGAAGGTGTAATCCACCCGGCCGGTGATCAGATCCGTCATCATCTGCGGCGTGCCGCGGTAGGGCACGTGCTGCGCGTTCAGCCCGGCCATCAGCTTCAGATGCTCCATGCCCATGTGCTGGCTGGTGCCCTGGCCATTGCTGCCGAAGGACAGGCCCGGCCCGGGCTGCCGCGCCTTGGCGATGAACTCCTGGAAATTGGCGGCCACCGAGGGATGGCAGACCATCACATGCGGCATCTCCACTAGCAGGGCGAGCGGCGTAAAATCCGCCAGCGGATCATAGGGCTTCGGCTTGTGCAGGTTCGGGTTGACCGTGAAACTGTTGGCCACCACCAGCACGGATTGCCCATCCGGCGGCATCGCCTTGACGGCCTGCACGGCTACCAGCGTACCCGCACCCGGCCGGTTCTCCACCACCACATTCTGCCCCAGCACGGGCTGCGCGCCATCCGCCACCAGCCGCCCCACCAGGTCGATGCTGGACCCCGGCGGGAAGGGGATGACGAAGCGAATGGGGGTCGCGGGCTTCCAGTCCTGCGCCAGCGCGGGCGTGGCAAGCAGGGCGGGCACGGCAAGCAGGGAACGGCGGCGCATCGGGGCTCCTTCGGCAGTTTCGGGATCAGCGAAGCAGCCGGAACGGCAGCCACCTCATCACGCAAAAGGAACCGTTCGCAACCTCTATGCCATGCGCCCGGCCGCCGCGGCCGGGCACGTTGCCAGTGCCCAGAAGGCCTCTCCCGCCGCGCCCAGGGCAGCGGCGGGACGGATCAGGCAGATATCCAGCGGCACCTCCAGCGCCGGTGGCGCCGCGCGGCGCAGCGCCCCGGCCGCCAGATCCTCAGCGACCAGGCTCTCCGGCAGCCATGCGATTCCACGCCCACCCCGCGCCATGGTCCGCAAGGTGGCGGCGTGATGGGCGGTGAACACCGGGTCCAGCCGCGACGCCACCTCTTCCGGCAAGGCCGCCGCCAGGATGCGCCCCAGCCCTGATTCCGGGCTGTAGGCCAGGAACGACAGCTGACCCGGAACCGCCACATCCCCCGCCCCTGGCGCAGCCACCGGCACCAGCCGGTCGCCACCGACGCGATGTGCCGGAAACCGTGCGGGATCCAGGCGCGACGGCGCCGCCTCATGCCGGTGGCACAGCAGGAACTGCGCCTGCCCGCGCAGCATCAGTTCCTCGCAGGCCCGCAGGCTGTCGGAAACAAGCGCAACGGCCCCTGGCGGCGCCTCCTCCTCTAGCGCGCGCAGCCAGGCCGGAAAGAAGGTGAAGGACAGCACATGCGTGGCCGCGAAGCGCAGCGTCGCCCGTGCACGGTCGGCCGCCGCCCTCGCCGCGTCGCGTCCTTCCGCCAGACAGCGCAGCGCACCCGCCACCAGGGGCCGCAGCGCCTCTCCCGCGGGCGTCAGGGCAATCGGATGTGCTTCCCGGTCGAACAGCGGCGCCCCGGCCCAGTCCTCCAGCGCCCGGATGCGCCGGCTGAAGGCTGGCTGCGTCACGTTCCGCAGTGCGGCGGCGCGGGAGAAATTACCGGTCTCCGCGAGCGCCTGGAAATCCTCAAGCTGGCCGAGGTCCAGGGTCATGCCGATGCCTTATCACGCGAGGCGCGATTAGCATTGGCCTCCGCGCCCCGTCCAATCCATGGTCCGCCCGCCTCAAGGAGACCATCATGCGTATCGTGGACGTGCGGGAAGTGACGGCGCCAATCGCCTCCTCCATCGCCAATGCCTATATCGACTTCAGCAAGATGACGCTGTCCCTCGTCGCCGTGGTCACGGACGTGATCCGGGACGGCCGTCGCGTGGTCGGCTACGGCTTCAACTCGAATGGCCGCTACGGCCAGGGCGGCCTGATCCGTGAGCGCTTCGCCCCTCGCCTCCTCGAAGCCGATCCCAAGACCCTGGTGAACGAAGCCGGTGACAACCTGGATCCCGACAAGATCTGGGCCACCATGATGAAGAACGAGAAGCCCGGCGGCCATGGCGAGCGCTCCGTCGCGGTCGGCACCATCGACATGGCGGTCTGGGACGCGGTGGCGAAGATCGCCGGCAAGCCCCTCTTCCGCCTCCTGGCCGAGCGCCACGGGCTTGAGGCCAACCCGCGCGTCTTCGTCTATGCCGCCGGCGGCTACTACTACCCGGGCAAGGGCATCGAGCAGCTCCGCGCGGAAATGCGCAGCTACCTCGACCGTGGCTACTCCGTGGTGAAGATGAAGATCGGCAACGGCATCGAGGAGGACCGCCCGCGCATCGAGGGCGTGTTGAAGGAGCTGGACGGCAAGGCCCAGCTCGCCGTGGACGCCAATGGCCGCCTCAACCTCGAGGACGCCATCGCCTATGCCAAGATGCTCCGCGACTATCCGCTCTTCTGGTACGAGGAAGCCGGCGACCCGCTGGACTACAACCTCCAGGCCCAGCTCGCCGAATTCTACCCGGCGCCCATGGCCACCGGCGAGAACCTGTTCAGCCACCAGGATGCCCGAAACCTCATCCGCTATGGCGGCATGCGCCCGGACCGCGACTGGCTGCAATTCGACTGCGCCCTCTCCTACGGCCTGTGCGAATACCAGCGCACGCTGGAGGTGCTGAAGACCGCCGGCTGGTCGCCCAGCCGCTGCATCCCGCATGGCGGCCACCAAATGTCCCTGAACATCGCCGCCGGCCTCGGCCTGGGCGGGAATGAGAGCTACCCCGACCTGTTCCAGCCCTATGGCGGCTTCCCGGACGGGGTGCGGGTGGAAGATGGGCACATCACCATGCCCGACCTCCCCGGCATCGGCTTCGAGGGCAAGTCGGACCTGATCAGGGTGATGCGCGACCTGGCGGCCTGAGGGGGGTTGCGCCGGGCGGCGGTGGATCAGGCCTTCCAGGCCTCCATCGTCGCCCGGGCGCATTCGTGCATGACGGTCAGGGCCCGCACCGTGGTGTCCGTGCCGATCACGAAGGGGTTGCGGGAAGCAGAAGGCATGGCCGCAAGCTTCGTGATCGCCTCGTCGTAGCCCGCGTGGTTGGAGATGAAGACATCCACGTTGCGCTGGCGGGCGATGTCGCGCACGCGGGCGGTGGCATCGATGTAGCCTTGGAGGCGCTGGATACGATCGGGCTGCGCCCCGAAGTTGAACGCCGTACCGCCCCATAGAAGCGCCCGGTGCTCCTGCCCGGCCTGCCGGACGGTGAAGAGGAGGGAGATGGTGCCCCTGGTATGGCCGGGCGTCTCCAGCACCTCGATGGCGGTGTCGCCCAGCGCGATCCGCTCCCCGTTCTTCACCGAGACGTCCCGCTGGGGCGGGCGTCCCCATTCCGGCGCGTCGAATTCGAGCTTCGTCGCCATCATCGTCCAGTCGGCTTCGGACGCGACCACCTTCGGCGAGGCGACTCGCTTGACCCAGCCGACACCGCCATAGTGGTCGCCATGGCCATGGGTGATTACCACGGTCCGAATCTGCGCGGGGTCCAGGCCGAGGCGGCGCATGCCCCCGCCGATGACGCGCTCCGCCTCGTCGTCGTTGTTCAGGGCATCAATCAGGATCAGCCCATCGGAGGTGCGGATGATCCAGGCGCTGACCCAGCGGGCGCCGACGTAGAACAGGTTGTCAAAGGCCTGACCCGGGGGCGGTACAGGCTGGTTGATGAGGGGGCCGAGATTGATCTGCGGCGCGGCCGGGGGCGTGAGGGCAGTGTTGCCCAGCCGCAGATAGGCGCCGAGATCGGTGCCCGCGGCCTCCTTGGCGAGGTCGAGGTGACGCTGCACCGCCGGCGTGGCGGCGGCGCCGGCCGGCAGGGCGGGAAGCGCCATCGCGGCGCAGCACGCGCAGCCCAGCGCCAGGAAGCGGCGGCGCCCGGGCTGGACCGCCTCCGCCCGCAGGGTTGGCTTCTCGGTCTCGCGCCGAAGGAACATCGTCTCGCTCCCGCTCTCCGCGCGGTAGGAGGGCGCCAGCACGGAGTTACTGTCAAGGATGCCCCATCCTCCGGGCCGGCCTTGAGTGCGGCGTCCGGCGAGGGCAGAAACGGGACACGGAGGAACAATCATGACCGACGCGCCACCGACCGCCGAGACCGGGGCGGACTCCCGCACCGTGAACCCCGGTGCCCTGGCCGGGATCAGGGTGATTGACCTCACCCGCGTCCTCGGCGGCCCCTACTGCACCATGATCCTCTCCGACCACGGGGCGGAGGTCATCAAGATTGAGCCGCCCCAGGGCGACGAGGTCCGCGCCTGGGGCCCTCCCTTCCTGGATGGCACAGCCAGCTACTTCCTCGGCGTGAACCGCAACAAGCGGAGCATTGCCCTGGACCTCTCCAAGCAGGAAGGCCGCGACGTGCTGCTGCGCCTGCTGGAAGACGCCGATGTGCTGATCGAGAACTACAAGCCCGGCAGCATGGAGAAGTGGGGCATCGGCTATGATGTCCTCTCTCAGCGCTTCCCCCGCCTGGTCCACTGCCGCGTCTCCGGCTTCGGCGCCACAGGCCCGCTGGGCGGCCTGCCGGGCTACGACGCGATCGTCCAGGCCATGGTTGGCCTCATGTCCATCAATGGCGAGCCCGGCAGCGGCCCGCTCCGCATGGGCACCCCGGTCGTGGACCTCGCCACGGGCCTCTACTCCACTATCGGCATCCTGATGGCCTTGCAGGAGCGGGAGCGCTCCGGCCGGGGCCAGTATGTGGATATGACCCTGCATGACTGCGGCATGGCTCTGCTGCACCCGCAGGCCGCTAACCATTTCCTGAACGGCAAGCGCCCGGTCGCGACCGGCAACCCGCACCCGAATATCAGCCCCTATTCCAAGTTCCCGACCGCAACCTGCGAGATCTTCGTGGCCTGCGGCAACGAGCCCGCCTGGCGCAAATTCTGCGCCTTCCTGGGCCTGGATGAGTTGGCGAACGACCCGCGCTTCGCCACCAATGGCGATCGCGTGGTGAACCGCGACGCCCTGAACAAGATCCTGGAGGAGCGGCTGAAGCAGGAGGACGGCCACGCCCTCTGCGACAGGATGCTGAAGGCCGGCCTCCCCGCCGGCCCCGTGCTCTATGTGGACGAGGCCGTGGCGGCCCCGCACACCAAGGCCCGCAACATGGTGGCCGAGATCGGCGAATTCCGCGCGCTGAATACGCCGATCAAGCTCTCCCGCACCCCCGGCGGCGCCCGCACCGCGCCGCCGCGCTTCAATGAGCATGGGGAGGAGGTTCTCAAGGCCGCCGGCTACTCCGCCGAGGAGATCGAGGTGCTGAAGCAGCAGGGCATCCTGGTCGAGGCGCCTCGCTAGAACCGAAACGGCCGGATGCCCTTGTTGTCGGACATCCGGGCCGCCTGAAAGGGATCGGTCAGCTAGGGATCAGCCAGCTCGGGATCAGCGGAGGGCGGGGCTCTCCGCCTCCGCAGGCGCCGTAACACCCATCCGCGCCGCAGCCACCTTCGCACGGTAGGAACGCAACGAGAGCGGGATCATCCCAGCATAGAGGATCCCCGCCGCCGCCAGCGCGGCCCAGGGCTCCGCCACCAGCAGCGCGGCATAGGCGGCGGCGCCCAGCATCAGCGGCAGCACCGCCTGCCGCGGGATCTTCACCTTTTTGAAGGACCAGGTCGGCAGGGTGCTGACCAGCAGCCCGGCGATGACCACCAGCAGAATTGCCGAGAAAAGCGGGTGCCGGATGGCCACCGCCAGCCCCGTGAGGCCCCAGCCATCGAAGGTCAGGGAGGCGAAGATCGGAAACAGCGCCAGCCCCGCCCCGGCCGGGGCTGGAACGCCGGTAAAGAAGCCTGCCGGCTTCGGGACGCCAGGCACTTCCGGCGCATCGATCGCAGCGTTGAAGCGCGCCAGCCGCAGCGCCATGCAGGCCGCGAAAAGCAGGCAGGGGATGAAGCCCAGCCCCCGCGCGTCATGCAGCGTCCAGAGATAGAGGATGAAG
Organism: Roseomonas chloroacetimidivorans; assembly: GCF_049629625.1. Lineage (NCBI taxonomy): Bacteria > Pseudomonadati > Pseudomonadota > Alphaproteobacteria > Acetobacterales > Roseomonadaceae > Roseomonas > Roseomonas chloroacetimidivorans. The sequence goes on from NZ_JBNBZS010000008.1 coordinate 104,828, forward strand.
GCGGGCGCCACCCCGAAGCAGAGGAAGTCCGACAGGCTGTCGAACTCCGCCCCGAAGCGGGAGGTGGCCTGGAGCAGCCGCGCCAGCCGGCCATCGATGCCGTCGATAAAGGCCGCCACCACGATCAGCGTCGCCGCCTGCTCCCACCGGTCATCCATCGCGAAGCGGATCGCCGTCATCCCGGCACAAAGGCCGAGCATGGTCAGCAGGTTCGGCAGCAGCCGGTTGAAGGAAAGGCCCTGCAGCCGCGGCCGGCGGCGCGGGGTGAAGCGGAAGCGACGCGGGGCCTGTTCCATTCCTGCCCTCAGTTCCCTGCGGGTGCGGAGAGATCGGCCATCACCGTCTCGCCGCCGATCATGGTCTGGCCCACTTCCACCAGCGGGCGCACGCCCTCCGGCAGATAAAGGTCGGTGCGGCTGCCGAAGCGGATGATGCCGAAGCGCTCGCCCGCCCGGACCCGCTGGCCCTCCCGCACATGGCAGAGGATGCGGCGGGCGATCAGTCCGGCAATCTGCACCACGGCGATGTCGCGCCCGTCGTCGAGCCGAATGGCCAGGGCGTTGCGCTCATTGTCCTCGCTTGCCTTGTCCAGCGCCGCATTGATGAAGGCACCGTGGCGATAGGCGATGCGCGTCACCGTCCCATCAATCGGGATGCGGTTCACATGCACGTCCATCACCGAAAGGAAGGTCGCGATCCGCCAGCGCGGCGTATCCCCCAGCCCCAGCTCCGGCGGCGGCACGGCCGGCTCGATGGAGGTGATGTGCCCATCCGCCGGCGCGATGAAGAGGCCGGGCCGTGCGGGGGTGAAGCGCTCCGGGTCGCGGAAGAAATAGAGGCAGAAGGCGGTGAAGGCCGCGCCGATCCAGAAGACCCAGCTTCCAAAGGCGAGGCCGCCGACAACGGCCACCACCGTGCCGCCGATCAGGAAGGGACGACCCGCCGGATGCGGGGGCGCCAGGACGAGGCGCAGGCCATAGGCGAGTGACATGACGCTCCAGGAAAGAGGGGAGGCCCGGTTATGGTTTCTCCACCGCCGACGGACAACCCTGCAGGAGCGCCGGGCCGCCTTCCCTTCAGGGCGCGCCGGGCAACGCGAAGACCTGGCCGGGGAAGATACGGTCCGGCTCCCGGATCTGCCCCTGGTTGGCGCGGTAGATCACCGTGTAGCGGATGCCCCGCCCATAGGCCTGCCGCGCGATGCGCCAGAGACTGTTCCCGGGCTGCACCACCACCCGCCCGTCCCGCAGGGCCCCCGCCGGAAGGGATTCGCGTTGGAAGGCGACCTCGATCCGCCCGGAAACCGGCCGGACCCGGGCCGGGCCCGGCGCCCCGAGCTGGTCCACGCGCAGCAGATGGCGGCCGACCGCCGGCGCCTCGGCGGGGGTCAGCGACCAGCGGCCGGATGAGTCAGCCTCCGCATCGCCAAGATGGCGGTTGTCCGCATAGACGCGAAGCCGTGCACCGGGCGGGGCGGTGCCGGCAAAGCGCATCGTATCGCTGTCGTCGTAATCCACCACGTCGAGCCCTAGCCTGGCCGGTCCTTCCCCCGCCGCCGGATAGGAAAGCGCGCGCGGCGCGGCCGTGGCGGTTGGAGGCAGCAACAGGACGAGATTCTGCTCCGGGTTCGACGGGGCGGTTCCGGCGGTGCCCTCCGCCTGCGGCTCCCCGCGGGCAGGCGACGCCTCCACACTGGCCCTCGTCTGTTCCGAATGGTCCTTCCCGGCCCCGGCCTGTGCCACCGGCGGCTCGGTGGCAGGCCCGACCACCAGCACCGTATCGGGTCCTGCGATCTCCTCCCCGCCCCGGGAGCGCGCCCGCAGAGAGAGTTCCCGCGCCCCGGCGCCGAGCGGGTCGGCTGGCAGGATCACCCATTCGCCCCGCCCGTCGGCGCGGGCACGCCCGATCTCGCGACGCCCCTCGTAAAGCAGAACTTCCGCACCCGGCGCCGCCCGCCCGGCCACAACCACCATGCCACGCACGCCCATGCGAACGATGTCGAAGCGTGGCGGCTCGGCCGCGCGCGCGGCAGTGGTTGCGCTCGCCCGGCCCTGGGCCGCAGGCCCCTCCTCCGCCAAAGCCTGGGCAGTGCTTCCGCCGCTGCCGGCCACCGGGGCAGCAGAGCTGGCCAATCCGGGCCGGGCCGGACGGTCCGATGCGGGGGAGGCTTCCGCCATTCGCGAGGCGACGGACGGCGCGGCATCGTGATGCGACGCCCCGTAGAATGCCCCGGCCGCCGCAACGCCGGCCAGGATGGCCGCGCCGCTGACGACTCGCGCCCGCGATAGCTCTGTCATGCCTGCGTAACTACGGCTTCGCGCCCCCGCATCACAAGAGCGCGCGCTTCCCGTTACGCCAAATCCAACGCGGATTCGAAGGGATTCGCAGCCCCGGTCCTGGGCGCCGGGCCAGCCCCTCCCCTATCCTTTCCGCAACACGCGGGATGCGGCGCTGCAGCCGCGGCACGGACCTGAGGACGGATGGACGGCATGGAAGGCGTGACGGAGCAGCGGGTGAAGGTGAAGGTCTGGGACGGCTGGATCCGCCTGGTCCATTGGTTCATCGCCGTGCTGGTCGGCTTCTCCTGGTGGACGGCCGAAACTGGCCGGATGGAGTGGCACATGCTCTCCGGCGAGGTGATCCTGGCGCTGCTGCTCTTCCGGCTGGCCTGGGGCTTTCTGGGGTCGGACACGGCCCGTTTCTCGCGCTTTCTCCGCTCGCCCGTTCAGGGCCTGCGGCACCTCGCCCATCTCCACCGGCGGGAGCCGGATACGGAAATCGGCCACAACGCCGCCGGAGGCTGGATGGTGCTGGTCCTGCTTGCCGTGCTTCTGGTGCAGGCCGTCTCCGGCCTCTTCACCGATGACGGAATTCTCACCCGCGGGCCGCTGGCGCGCAGCGTGGCGCCCGGGACGGTCGATGCCGCGAGCAGCCTGCACGTGCTGACCTTCAACCTGATCCTGGTGGCGGTCGCGCTGCACATCCTGGCCGTGCTGGCCTATGCCGTCCTGAAGCGGCAGGATCTGGTGCGGCCCATGGTCACTGGCTTCAAGCGCCTGCCCGCAACCATGGCCGGAGGAGCGCCGCGCCTGGGCAATCCCTGGCTGGCGCTCCTCCTGCTGCTTCTCGCAGCCGGGGTGGTGACGGTCATCGCCCGGCAGGGCTGACGGCCGCTTCGCCCGAGGCGATCCGCCCTATCGCCTGCGGTTATTCCGGTGGCAGGCGCCGCAGGCTCCGCCCATGGCACGCACCGCCTGGCCCGTGGCTGCGGCGTCGCCGCTCGCCGCGGCCTGCTGCAGTGCCTCCGCCGCCGATACCGCATTGGCGGCGGCACGCTCGAAGCCCGCCCGGTCCGTCCACACGGCCGGCTGCGCGCGGGAGCCCTCGCCATCCGATCCCGGCGGAAACAGGGCGGGCAGGTTGCGGAAGAAGGCCACCATCTCGTCGGCGCGGGAGACGGTCTGCCGCGTATCGCCGCCTGCCTTCACCACGGCATCGATCGCCTCCAGATTCGTCTGCATCCGCCGAAGTCCCTCCTTGCGGGTGGGAATGGGGTCCGGCTGGGCGAAGGCAGCACCGGCGCCGAGGAGGGCCGCCAGCGCGGCGGCGAGAAGGGGAAAGCGCGTCATCCAGTGTGATCCATGATCAGGGATGATCTAGATTACCCCCGCTCCGCGACCTCCCACAGCCGGGATCGCACCTCGAGACGGAATATCGGCCAGGTGCCCTTGCCGGCTTCCGGGCACGGCGCTAATACGCCGCCACCCCGACGCCGTCGTGACGGAGCGTAGCTCAGCCTGGTAGAGCACTGTGTTCGGGACGCAGGGGCCGGAGGTTCGAATCCTCTCGCTCCGACCATCGACGGAGTCCAGAAACCCCGCCCGGCCATGCTGGGCGGGGTTTTTCGTTGCACAGAATGTATTTGTGACAAATTGACAACGGACAGCTGGCAATCCTGTTGTCCCACAGCATCAGGCACGGCGATGGCACGCCCCTCGCAATGATCCCCCGGCCACGCTCCTGCGTGAGGGGGAAAGCATTCGATGAAGACGAATCTCATCGCGACGTCCGCATTGGCCCTGGGCCTCTCGGTTGCCGCCAGCTCGGCTGGCGCTTTTGAGATCGAGGAGGCGGGGCTGACGATCGGCATCACCCCGACGATCTCGTCCGATTACCTGTTCCGCGGCGTCAGCCAGACCCGCAACCGCCCTGCCATCCAGGGCACGATCGACATCCAGCACAGCACCGGCTTCTATGTCGGCGCCTTCGCCTCCAATGTCGCCTTCCTCGGCACCAATGCCCGCCAGGAAATCGACGCCCTGGCCGGCTGGCGCACCACGGTCGCCGGCATTTCGCTCGATTTCGGTGGCATCGCCTACAACTACCCGGGCTACGAGCACTCCGGCCCCGGCACCTACGACCTGCAATACTACGAGCTGGCCGCCAAAGCCGCCTACGAGATTCCGTCCGCGCCGCTGCCGGTGAAGGTTCTCGCCTCCTTCAACTGGTCACCCAACTACCAGCTCGAAAGCGGCGACGGCTTTTATGTCGAAGGCGGCGCCGAATTTGGCCTTCCCTATGACCTCACCCTCGCCGGCCGTATCGGTTACCAGTGGATCGAGAGGAATCCACGCTGGGGCTCCCCCGACTTCGCCAACTGGAACATCACCCTGTCCTACAAATTCGCCGACTTCGTCCTGACCGCCGGCTATTTCGACACCAATCTTTCCCGGTCCGAATGCTTCGGCTCTCAGAAAATCTGTGACGCCCGTGCCATGGTCTATCTCAGCCGCACCTTCTGACCGTCAACGGCGGCGGCGGCGCGGGGGTGACTTCCGCGCCGCCCAGTACATCAGGCGGCTGACCGGCCAGACCCAGGCGATCCCGACCACGGCGAAATACACGGCCTGCACGGTCCAATGCAGGCGCAGCACGACATCGGCAAGCGCCACCACCGCCCCGATATAGAGCAGGAAGCCCAGGATTCCGGCGGTGACCGCCACGGGGACGCGCGACATGCGTCTGCTGGTGCCGCATTCGCGCGGCCGCGCCAAGCCCCACCGCGCAGCGTGTTTGCCCCATAGCCCGGCCCGGCTTATGAGGCGTCCCCCGGAGACAGAGCCCTGCCATGACCGACAGCACTGCCGAAACCGCCGGCCCCATGGCCGAAGTCGACCTGAAGCAGCACATCCGCGGAATCCCGGATTTCCCTAAGCCGGGCATCCTTTTCTACGACATCTCCACCCTGCTGCGGCACGGCCCGGCCTGGAAAGAGGCGATGCGCCGCCTGGCAGCGGTCGTGCGCCCCCACCGCCCCACCCTGCTGGCCGGCATCGAAAGCCGCGGCTTCCTCGTCGCTGCGCCGCTCGCCCTGGAGCTGGGTCTCGGCTTTGTCATGCTGCGCAAGCGCGGCAAGCTGCCTGGTGCCATCATCGGGCTGAACTACGCCCTCGAATACGGCACCGATCGGATCGAGATGCAGGCTGACGCGGTGAAGCCAGGCGACCGCGTCGTCGTCCTGGATGACCTTCTGGCCACGGGTGGCACCCTGGCCGCCAGCATCGCCCTGCTCCGCCAGGCCGGAGCAGAGGTACCCGCTGCCGCCGCCCTGATCGAGCTGACCTTCCTGAACGGCCGCGCGCGGCTGGGCGACACCGCCTTCCACTCCCTTCTGGCCTACAACGACTAGGAAAGGCGGGATGCCACATTCCCGCCCCACGCATCGGCCAGCGTCTGCCGTGATGCGCCCCCTCGCCCCCATCCCTCCCCTCGGCCGGCGCGCAACCGGGCTGACCCTGCTGTCCGCCCTGGTCTCTGGCCCGGCCCGGGCGCAGGCGGTGGAGAGCGTGACCATTCTCGCCCCTGGTCCGGAGGAAGGCGAAGCCTCCCGCTGGGCAACACGCGCCGCGGCAGCCCTGACCCGTGGTTTTCACCGCCCGGTCGCCCTTCGCGTCAGCGCCCTCGGCGGGCCGGACGGCGTCACCGCCGCGAACCGCTTCGCCACGCTCGATGGCGGCAATGGCCGCACCTTCCTCGCCCTGCCCGGCGCGACCTGCCATGCTCGCCTCACCGGCGCCAGCCGTGCCCGCTTCCAGCCGGGCACCTGGCTGCCGCTGCTCATGAGTTGGCACAATGTTGTACTCGCCGGCCGCGGCCCGCTGCCGGCGCGCGGGGCGGAGCCGCTTCGCGTCGCCATCCCGGCGCCTGACGCCCCGGAGGCCGCGGCCCTGGCCGCCCTGGACCTCCTGGGCCTGCCCGCACGCCCCGTGCCCGGCCAGCCCGAGCTCTCCTTCACCACCGGACAGGCGGATGTGCTGCTCGTCACAGGCCCGGACGCTTCGGCGCGCGCCTTGGCCCTCGGCGCGACACCCTGGTACCAGCAGACCGCTCCCGAAGCCGAGGCATCGGAGATCCCCTCCCTTCCCGCCGCATCCCCAGCCGCACGCGGCGTGCTCGCCGCCTTCGGAGCGCTGCAGATGCGGGCAGCGCTGGTCATGCCCCTCCTCACCTCCGCCGATACGATCGCCGCCTGGCGCCGCGCTGCCTCGCGCTGGCAGGAGGAGGAGCGCGCCCTGCCGGTGGATGGACAAGCCCTGGTCGGCACCGCCGCCGCCGCCGCCTTCGCCTTGCTGGCGCCGGCACCGGATGCGGTGCTGTCCTATCGCAACTGGCTGGAACAGCGCCTCGGCTGGCGCGCGAACTGAACGGCGCCAGGCTCAGGCGAAGAGAGAAAGAAGCGCCGACCCGCTCGTCCCGGTATTGCTGCCCGCCGCGTTCATGACATAGCGCTCCGCCAGCTTCGCCGCCTGCTTTGGGTCGGTCAGCTTGGACAGGTCGAGCCGCGAGGTAATGGCCCGCGCCTGGGTTTCCACCTCCTGGATGGCGATGGATTCAGGCAGGCCCAGCGCGCCCGTGATCACACGACGGAGCACGGCGTCACCCAGCACCTCATAGGCGGTCGGCGCCGGGCCGCTGGCCATGCGCTGCTCGAAATAAAGCGCGTCGGAAATACCGCCCGCCTCGTTGTCCTTGGACAGGCGCCATTGATAGGCGGTGTAGCCGTCGCTCAGCTTCTTCTGGATCGCCGGGTCGCGCAGCGCATCCATTCCGCGCGCTGCGAGATTCAGTGTGGCAGCTGCCGACTTCCAGCGCGGGTCGCCGACCGAGAGCTTCGCCGCCACCGAATTCGAATCGGATGGATTCGACATCAGCGCCCGCACGGCGAGACCGGGCATGTCCACCGCATCAGGCAGGCCGAGCGCCGGCAACAGCACGGCGGAGACACGCGGATCGCGCAACGCCGCCTCGACATCCTTGGCGCGCGAAATTCCCTCGGTAAAGCGGGCCAGTGCCAGCTTCACCGAGGCGTCCTTAGCAGTTTGGGCAACGCCCTTTTCCTCCGCCCCGGCGGCTGAGGCGCGGCGCAGCGCCAGCACGGCCGATGCAGCATCCGCCGTACTGGTGGAGGCACCACCACCGAGGATGGCGAGGGCGATCGAGCCCGACATCTCAGACCTGGCCCGAAAGCCCGGCTGCCATGTTCTCGTTCACCTCGATCAGAAAACCCAGATCGGGCTCGTCCTTCTCCATCTCACGGATCACAGCGCGGCCGACAGAGATAATGGAAGCGCGCAGTGGCGTCGGCAGCGCATTGGTCGGATCGACCAGGACGCCCTCCACCGCCAGCCAGAGCCGCCGGTTATCGGCCAGGGCACGGACGGCCCGCAATCCAGCCTCGACCCCCTCTCCCCCATTCAGATTCTGCGCGGCACGCAAGGCGCCGGTCACACGGCGGAACACATCCGCCTCCTGCGCGCGCACGGGCTGCGCCGCGCGGGCGGCACGATAAGCCATAAGCGGGCTGGCGGCGTTCGGATGCTGCATCATGCGGTCATCTCCTCCGGCACGGGACGGGTGTTGGGGGGTGGGGCGATGCCGAGCACCGCCTCCTCATGCCGCATCACGCGGCGAACCAGTTTCAGGGCGGTGTAGCAGTCATCCTCCTCCGCCGCTGTCAGCGCGCGCTCCAGCATGGCGGAGGCAAGATTAGAGGTGGTGGCCGCCTGGAAATCCGCGATCAGCGCACGTGCGCTTTCCAGCCCGCGCTCGCGCTCCTCCTCGCTGCCGATATAGGCGGTCTGCAGCGCGAAGTAGATGCGGCGTGCCGGGGTATCGGCCGCTTCGGGCGGCAGGATCTGCTTGCCGAACAGAAAACGGGCCTTGGCGGTCAGCTCGATGCGTGTTCGGTTGCGGAACCTGATCGGGGCGCCATTGACGACCATCAGGTCGCCCTGGCGCATCTCGAGAACCAGCGTGGACACGGTCTTCGCGTTCCTTCGTGGCAGGCGATGCACGGCGCGGTCCTGGCGCCGCATCGCCGCCGGGGATCTTATTCCCCGGCGAGATGGGGGAAGGGAGACGTGGCGCCGCGCTTCTTCCACGGCGCCACGCCACTCAGCGGAAGAGGCTCAGCAGGCTCTGCGGTGCCTGGTTGGCAATGCTGAGCGCCTGGGTGCCGAGCTGCTGCTTGATCTGCAGCGCCTGCAATTTCGCGCTCTCCTTCGCCAGATCCGCATCCACCAGCGCGCCCAGCCCCGTCTCCAGCGAGGAGATCTTCTCCTTATTGTAGGAGACCTGCCCCTCCAGATAACTGTTGTTGCTGCCGAAGGTGTTCAGCGCCGTGTTTACCGCCGCCATCTTCGTCGCGAAGTCGCCGCCCGTGGCGAGGGCGCTGGCCGCGGAGGCGGCATCGGTCGGCGCCGCCGCGATCGTCAGCGTGTCGCCATCCACCGCCGCCAGCGTATAGGTGGTGCCCGTCTCGTTCCGCGTCGTCGCGATGTCGCCGCCGCCGGAGGCAGCGGAGGTGCTCAGCAGGGTGCGGCCGTTATAAGTCGCGTCCGCGATGTAGTTCTGCACCTGCGTGCGCAGCGAGTCGTATTGCGACTGGTACTGCGTGCGCTGCGCCGAGGAGAGGGTGCCATCCGCCAGCTTCACGAGCACGCCACGAATGTTGCTCATCGTCTCCGACACCTTGGTCAACCCGGAAAGGGTGGTGTCGAGCACGCCCTGGACGCCGCCGATCTGCTCATTGGCCGAGGTCAGGCCCGCGATGTCGGCGCGCACTGACTGGGCCACGGCGAAGGCCGCGCCGTCATCCTTCGCATCCGACACGCGATAGCCCGTCGAAATGCGCTTCTGTGTCGCATTCAACGCGTCGTTGGTCTTGTTCAGCGACTGCAGCGCGACCTGCGCGCCGATATTCGTGTTAACCGAATTCAGGGCCATGTCTTGCCCCTCCTGTCCGGCGGCCGCCGTGCTGGCCGGCCGCCACCTGTTGCGTTCCGCATCTTGCGGTAGGCGGGCATCCTGCCCCGCCAGCGGTTAACGGCGCGTTGAACTCACCCCTCAGGACAGGAACTTGGTCAATGACAGCCCCGCGAGCATGGACAGCGCCTGCCAGGACGCCTGGAGCCGCGTCTGAGTGTCCTGCATCGCCGTCAGCGTGGCCGCCAGATCGACCTCCTCAACATCGGAAAGCTGGCCGTTGAGCACGGTCCGCAGATCCGTCTGACGGGTCTTCGCCGCCTCCAGCCTGGATTCGGAAAGGCCCAGCGCGCCCGCCTCCTCGCCCAGCCCGGTCATGGCCGATTTCAGCCCGGCCGTCGCGCTGGCCACCACCGCGTCGAAATCCGCCCCGGCCGCCGCCATTTCCGGGGTCAGGCTGGACAGGGTCATCAGCCCCCGCAGCAGGTCGCGGGACCAGCTTCCGGTCTCGCTCCCCGTCCCGCTGGCCGCCGCGTTGCGGCTGGCGAAGAGCCCGGTCTCCACCGCCTCCCCATCTCCGGCCAGCGTGGTGCGGCGTGGCTCCGTCAGGCCCCGGGCGGGGTCCAGCAGGTAATCGGAAAAGGGCGTTTGCCCCGGCGTGTTGCTCGTCGCGGCCGCCAGCGTGGCCGCCAGCACCGCCGCGCTGTTACCAGGGGCGAGCGATCCAACGGCGGTGGCGATATCAGTCGCCATGCCCGTGCTCATGATGTTGCCCGGGTCCGGGATCGGCGGATTCGCAGAATCCGCCCCGCTGAACAGATACTCTCCCGCCTGCTGCTCGTTCAGCAGCCCCGCTACCTCCCCCAGGGCCTGGCGCGCGCCGCTGGCCAGGGCGGCGATCCGCGTGCTGTCGGCGCTGGTGATCTTCCCGGCCTGAGTGAGAAAATCCTCGGCGATGGAGGAGAGCCGAGATAGCGCCTCCTGCGCCGCCCCGGCGCGGCCAAGCGCGCGATCGATCGTCGCGGCATGGGTTTCGCGCCGGCTGATCTCGCCACGCAAGCTGATTGCGCGGCGCGCATCGCCTGCCAGATCGCCATACCAATTGCCCCGCTTGCCATCGACCGATTGCGCGGTCAGCGTCGTCAGCTGTGCTTTCAGAAGGGATGACTGGCTGACCAGCTGCGCCAGCGCGCCATTCGGGATTCCCGTGACCGCCATCACCGCACCGCCTGGAACAAGGTGTCGTACATGCTCTGCACCGCCGAGATCAGCCGGGCATTGGCGGCATAGGCATTCTGCAGCGTGATCATCGCCGCCAGCTCCTTATCCACATCCACGCCCGACCGCGCCGCAAACCGCCCTTCCAGGGCGGAGAGCAGGTCTCCGGATGCCTTCCCCGCCTCCTCGGCCTCCGCGCGCGCGGCCGTCTGGGTCGCGACCAGCTGGTTGGCGTAATCCCCCAGGCTGCGCGCGGAGCGCAGCCCCGAACTCAGGCTGCCATCTGGCCCCAGCCCCGTGGCGGCGAAGCCCGGCTGCGGATTGCCCGCCGAAACCTCGCTGCCCAGGCTCCAGTTCAGCACCCGATCAATCAACGCGGTGAAATCCGCTGGGCCGGTCGCAGCGTTGGGCGTGAAAGCGGTGGGTCCGCCTGCCGTCGCCGTCACCGCTCGCGTCCCGTCCCGAACCAGCCGCGGATCGGCCTGCACCGCCGGATTGACGCGCAGCCCCGCCGCAAAGCCGAGCATCCCCCCTGTGGCATAGGCCGAGGCCGGATCGGGCACCGTCTCGCTATCCCCCGTGAACAGCGTCAGCCCCTGCGCGTCGAAGCGGGCGGCCAGATTGGCAGCCGAGACATCCAGCTCCGCCTGGGCCAGCGGCAGCTCCTCGTCGCGCAGCGCCGCATAGGCGGCCAGCGTCCCGTTCCCCAGCCGGTCTGTCACGTCGCTGCCGTTCAGCATCACCCCCGGCAGCGTGCCGCTTGCGCCATGGAAGGACTGCACGCCGAGCGTAGCCGGATCGATGGCGAAGGGCCCGCTCTCCTGGCCCAGCGGCAGGGTCAGCCCGCCCGCCGTGACCAGCACCACGCCGCCATCCTCCTGCGGCACCGCCCGCACCTGCATGACGGAGGAGATTTCGGCGATCGCCTGGTCGCGCTGGTCCTCCAGCTCCACCGTGCTCTGCCCCTGGGCGCGCAGGGGCAGGATCTGGCGGGTCAGGTCCGACACGCGGCGCAGCGCGTCGTTCAGCGTGGCGACATCCTGCACCATCGCGTCCTGCGCCGACTGCCGGGCCGTCAGGATGGCATCGGAAACCGTATTGTACCGCGCCGCGAGATCAGCGGCCGCGCCGATGACGGTGGATTGCAGCAGCGGATCGGAAGGATTGTCCCGCAGAGACACAAAGGCATCCCCGATTGCGGCGGTCAGGTCGCCGACGGACTCCCCCGTCGCGCCATGCGCGATCTCCACCCCCTCCAGAATGCGGGCGCGTGCCTCGGCGGCAGCGGTGCCGGCGCGGGCCGCGTTGATCTGCGTCACCATCGCCGTATCCACCGCCCGCGTCGCTTCCTGGCTCCGCACGCCGGAGGCAAGGCCGCCGGGCGTCAGGGCGGCGCCCTGCACCTCCTTGCGCGTATAGCCGGGCGTGGCCGCATTCGCGACATTGGCGGCCGACTGCGCGAGCTGCCGGTTGACATGCGCCAGCCCGCTGCGCGCGATGGACAAGGCGAGGTCGAGGCTCATCCGCTTCTCCCCAGGGCTCCGTCAGGCGCTTCAGCGGCGCATGTTCAGCGCGTCCTGCAGCAATTCATCCGCCGCGGTCACGATCCGCGTATTCGCGGAATAGGCGCGTTGTGCCAGGATCAGCTTCGAGAACTCCGAGGCAATGTCGACATTCGAACTCTCCAGCGAGGAGGTCACGATCTTGCCCGAGCCGTTGGAGGAGGCATCATTCACCCGCGCCTCGCCGCTTTCCGGCGTGCGGAGATAGGCCTGGCCATCCGTCTTCTGCAGCTTGTCCGGATCGGCGAAGCTGATGATGGGAACCCGGCCGATGATGCGGGACTCCCCGTTGTCGTAGTTCACCGTCAGGTCGCCATTGTCGCTGAGTGAGACGGTGGAGAAGCTGCCGAGCGGTACGCCGTCCTGGTGGAGGTCGCGCAGCGTGTATTCCTGCCCGGAATACTGCGTCAGCCCCGAAGCCTCGTTGAAATTGCCAAGGTCCAGTTTGACGGTTTGCGGCCCCTGCCCGAAATCGGCGGTGAAGGCCACCGTGGCCGGATCGCCCGCCACGGCGGCGGCGCCGGTCAGGTTCGTCGCCGCACCGAAGGAGCCGATCGTGCCCGCCGGGGTCGTGGCACTGGCGGCGGTGCCGAAATTCACCTCGATGCTGCGCGTGGTGATGGCGGGAACGGTGGTGTCGTCCGGAATGCTCATATCCAGGCGCCACTGGTTGGTGCCGATATTCGTCCAGGTCGTGTCCACCGAATGCAGCCGTCCCAGGCTGTCATACACCTGCAACTGTGCGGGGACCGGCACCGTGGTGGAATCCGCCGGCAGATTGGCGGAAAGGCTGATATTGCCTGTCGGCACCGGGTTGTAGACGGACTGGTCCACGCGCAGCGGCTGGATCGCCGAGCGGTCCGGATTGCCCTCCGGATCCGCCTGCCAACCCTGCAGGTAATAGCCCTGGCCGTTCACCAGATAACCTTCGTTGTTCATCTTGAAGTCGCCGGCGCGGGTGTAGAAGGTCCGCGCATCGAAAACGGGTTGCCCGTTCTCCACACCTTTCGGCAGCGACACCGCGAACATCCCCTGCCCCGCAATGGCCATGGCGAGCGGATTGTCCGACTGCTGCACCGTGCCCTGCACGGAATTCGTGTAGTCCGGCCGCGCCGTCACCGATCCCGGCTGGTTTACCTGCTGGGTGGAACGGGTGACATAGGATACGAAGCTCGTATCCGTGCGCTTGAAGCCGGTGGTCTGGCTGTTCGCGACATTGTCCGCGACATTGCCCAGCGCGCGCGCCTGGGCGGTGAGGCCGCTGATGGCCGTGTTCATCGAGGCGTAGAGCGACATGGCAGGCTCCGGTGAGGAAACGCGGCGCCGCTGTCGCGACGCCCTGCGAGGCCCTGGCGCAACGCCCATGCCAGCCGGGGGACGGCCCCGAGCCGGCGCAGCATGCCGCCGGGCGGCAGCTTCTGCCGGCATCCGGCAGCCCCCGCCGCCTATTCCGGCACAGAAGCTGGCAAGCGGCTTGCGCCAGCTCCGGCGCGGCCACGAGGCCGATGGATGGAGCGAAGCCGAGATGGACGTGTTGGAGATCCTGCCGGCCAGCGCGGCGCGCGCCACTACCGGCGTTCCGGCCGGCGCGGCGGGCTTCGCGCAGATGCTGGGAACTGCGCTGGGCACGGTGCCCGCCGTCGCCGCGTCCTCACCCCTTTCGGTAGAGGCTGCAACAGGCACGCCGCTCCTAACTCCTGCCACCGCTGCGGGAGTGCCGGTGGCGCCGCCTGCTCCGGAACTGGCGCCATCGGAACCTGCCGCAGGCGCGCGCACCCCGGCACCGCCCGTGGTACCGGACCACCCCCCTCTCGATCCGGCCCTTCCGTCCATCCAGACAGCCGATCCCATGGCTCCGGCCCCACCACCGTCCGGGCTCCCGGAACCCAAAGCCGTACCGGTCCGGGCAGAGCCGACGGACAGCGTCGAAACCGCCCGGACCCAACCGGATGAGGAACCGGACGATCCCTCCTGCCCTCCCGAAGCGGCTCTCCTTCCTCTACCCGCTGCGGCGGGCGGGCCAGGCATACCCCCACCGCCGACGGCCAATGCCGCACCGCCTGCCCCGGCCCAGGCCGGGGTGTCTTCAGTAGCGGAAGTGCCGTCGCGGAGTGGCGTTCCCAGAAAGCCAGGCAGCCCCACGCCGCAGGCGGCGCCCGCTCGCGCAGAGACCCCGGCGACAGAACCGGACGCGGCTTACTCACCAGGCCCCCAACCCTCTACCACGCCCGGAAGCACTGGGCCGGACCGCTCCCACGCCGTAAAGACCGGCCCAACCGAAACACCGGCCGAGGCCGGCAATCCGTCATCCCAGACGGAAGCATCGCCAAGCCAATCCGCGCCGGCACGCAACAGCGCCTCCGCCCTGGCCCGGCCCGCCGATACCACCCCGCCCTCTGCTTCCCACTCCTCCGAGCCCGCGCCAGTCCCGCAGGCTGCAGCTACGGCCCCGTCTCACCCGGCCGCGCCATCCCTTCTGCCTGTTCCCCCACCAGCCCCGGCCCTGACGATCACAGCGCCAGAGGCCCCTGCGGCCACACGTTACCTGCCCCGCCTCGCCCCGGCCGAGCAGGTCGCCCCGGTCGCCGTGGCCCTGTCCCTCGGCGGGCCCGAGGGCCGGATCAGCCTCCGCCTCGACCCGGTGGAACTCGGCCGGGTGGAGGTCACGCTGGAGCGGATCGGAGATGCCGCGCGGGTCCATGTGGCAGCAGAGCGGCCGGAAACCCTGGCCTTGCTGGCACGCGACGGTGCCGCGCTGGACCGCGCCCTGGGTGGCGCCGGCATCGGCGCGGAAGGCGGCCGCATCCTCGATTTTTCCCTCCTGGGCGGGGATGCCGGCAGCCCGGCGATGAGCGGTGGCACGGAAAGCGGCCAGCGTGGAAGCGGCCACGGCCAGGGAAGCCGCCGGGGCTGGCAAGGATCTGACGCCCCCGCCGCATCGGACGAGCCCGGCGGACCGCGCCGGGCCCTGCTCGGCCTTCTCGACATCGCGATCTGAAGGAGACATCCCATGGCCGTCTCGACCACCGGCACCGCCACGGCTGCATCGGCCGCCACCGCCTCCCGCACGCAGCTCGCCGGCAGCTTTGACAACTTCCTCACGCTGCTCACGACGCAGCTCAAGAACCAGTCCCCGACCGACCCGCTCGACACCAACCAGATGACGGCCCAGCTCGTGCAATTCGCCTCGGTCGAGCAGCAGATCGCGATGAACACGAATCTGGAGGAGATGGTCTCCCTCCAACAGGCGGCGCAGCTCACCGCCGCCTCCCCCATGCTCGGCCAGAAGGTGGAGGTGCAGGGCGACTCCCTGCCGCTGCAGGACGGCACCGCCACGATGCGCCTGCCCGCCGCGGGCAATGCGCGCACGGCGCGCGTGGTGGTGATGGACAGCAGCGGCAAGACGCTGCGGGAAACTCAGGTCACGCTGGGCACCGCGTCGAAGGACTGGGTCTGGGACGGCCGCGACTCCAGCGGCAACCAGCTGGCGGACGGCGCCTACAAGGTCGCGGTCACCGGCGCGGATTCCAGCGGCGGCAGCGCCAGCGTGGACTTCACCATCATCGGCACCGCCACCGCCGCCGAACGCACGGGCGGCGCCCTGCGCCTGCGCATGGGCGCCGCGAGTTATGGCTTCGATGCCGTGCGCTCCATTGCGGGCGGTAGCTGACCCGCCTGCCCCTAACCTCTCCTTAACCCCCACCCGGCAAAGTCTGCCGGGCCGGCAGAAAGCCGGCACAAGGGGGCCGCGCCATGCGCGAAGGAGTGACAGGGAGCCAGTTCGTGTGGCCCGATGAGGGCCGGCGCTGAATGCCCGCCTTTCTCGCCCAGCTTCGCGCCCTCGGCCCCGCCAGGCTCGGCGCCATGGCCGCGGTGGCCCTGACCGTCCTCGGCCTGCTCGGCTGGTTCAGCATGCGTGCGGGCCAGCCCGGCATGGCACTCCTCTATTCCGAGCTCGACCCGCGCGACGCGGGTGCCGTGGCCGCCTCGCTCGATCGCCAGAAGGTCGCCTACCAGCTGGGATCCGGCGGCTCGAGCATTCTCGTGCCTGAGGAAATGGTCCCGCGCCTGCGCCTCTCGCTTGCGCGGGAAGGCCTGCCCGCCGGCGGCAATGTCGGCTGGGAAATCTTCGACCGTGGAGAAAGCCTGACCACCACGCCCTTCCAGCAGGATGTGAACCGCCTCCGCGCGATGGAAGGCGAGCTCTCCCGCACCATCCGCGCCCTGGCCGGCGTGCGTGCCGCCCGCGTGCACCTCGTGCTGCCACGGCGCGAAGCCTTCTCCCGCCAGGTCTCCGAGGCGCAAGCGAGCGTCGTCCTGACCATGCAAGGCGTGCAGCGCCTGGACCGCGAAGGGGTGCAGGCCGTGCTGCATCTCGTCGCCACCGCCGTGCCCGGACTCCAGGCCCGCAACATCTCCATCGTGGACAGCCGCGGCGAACTCCTCGCGCGCGGTGGCCAGGCCCTGAACGGCCCCGCCGCCGCCGCGACGCAGGAAGAACTCCGCCGCGCCGAAGGCCTGCGTATTGCCCGCAGCGTGGAGGAGATGCTGGAACGCAGCCTCGGCACCGGCCGCGTGCGCGCCGAGGCGACGGTCGAGATGGACTTCGACCGCGTCCAGACCACCGAGGAGCGCTTCGATCCCGATAACCAGGTCCCGCGCAGCGTGCAGAGCAGCCAGGAGCAGTCGCGCGGCGCCGAGGGCGGCAATGTCTCCGTCGCCAACCAGCTTCCGGGTGCCGAGCCCACGGGCGGCAATGCCAACCAGGAGAGCAAGTCCGAGGAGACCACCAATTACGAGATCGGCAAGACCGTGCGGAGCACACTGCGCGAGCATCCGGTCACGCGCCGCCTCTCCGTCGCTGTGCTCGTGGACGGCGTGTGGGAAGGCTCTCCGCCCAGCTTCCGCGAACGCAACGCCGAGGAACTGGCCCGCATCGCCACCCTGGTCCGCAGCGCCATCGGCTTCGACGAGCGGCGCGGCGACCGCGTGGAAGTGGTCTCCATGCGCTTCGCCGCGCCGGAAGGCGGCGACAGCCCCGCCGATCCCGGTCTGCTCGGCCTGGGCATCGGCCCAGCCACATTCGCGCGGCTGACGGAGTCCGCGATCTACGCCGCGGTGGCACTCATCGCGATCCTACTGGTGATCCGCCCGATGACGCGACGCCTGACCGCCGTACTGGTCCCGCAGCCTGCTCTGGCCGGCCCTGGCGTGGAAGCCGCGCTGGGTGGTCCGGTCAGCGCGGGTGCCATCGCCGGCCCTGGCACGGCCGGCGTCCTTCCCGGCCCGGCCGGCATGTTGGCGGAGGATGGCGACATGGTCAGCCTGAACAACGTGCAGGGCCAGTTGCGGGCCTCCTCCGTCGCGCGGGTGAACGCGCTGCTGGATGCCCATCCTGATGAAGGCCTGGCGGTGATCCGCCGCTGGCTGGCCCCCGAGGAAGAGTGAGGAGAAGCCGCGATGACCAAGCTGACCGGCGCGCAGAAGGCCGCCATCCTCCTCCTTACCCTGGCCGACACGCATAGCGAGAAACTCTTCGCCCGGCTGCATGAGGACGAGATCAGGGACGTCTCCGCCGCCATGGCAACGCTCGGCGTGGTGGATGCGCAGGTCGTGGAGGATCTGTGCCGCGAGTTCAGCGACAGCCTCGGCGCGACAGGCAAGCTCGTCGGCACCTATGAGACGACGGAGCGGATGCTGCTCAAGACCCTTCCGCCCGACCGCGTCGCCCAGATCATGGAGGAGATCCGCGGCCCCGCTGGCCGCACCATGTGGGACAAGCTCGGCAATGTCTCCGAGGGCGTCCTCGCGAACTACCTGAAGAACGAGTACCCGCAGACCGTCGCCGTCGTCCTCTCGAAGGTCCGCCCCGACCACGCCGCCCGCGTCCTCGCGCTGCTGCCCGAAGGCTTCGCGATGGAGGTCGTCATGCGGATGCTTCGCATGGAAACCGTGCAGAAGGAGGCGCTGGAAGGCGTCGAGCGCACCCTCAAGATGGAATTCATGAGCAACCTGGCCCGCGCGAGCCGCCAGGACAGCCATGAGGTGATGGCCGAGATCTTCAACAATCTCGACCGCGCCGCCGAGGGCCGCATCATGGCCGCGCTGGAGGAGCGCAACCGCGAAAGCGCGGAGCGCATCCGCGCCCTGATGTTCACCTTCGACGATCTGAGCCGCCTTGACGCCCCCGGCGTGCAGCTTCTCCTCCGCACTGTGGACAAGGAAAAGCTGGCCCTCGCCCTAAAGGGCGCGAGCGACACGCTGAAGGATCTCTTCTACCGCAATCTTTCGGAACGCGCGGCGAAGATGCTGAAGGACGAGGTCGCCTCCCTCGGCGCCGTCCGCCTGCGCGACGTGGACGAGGCGCAGGCCATGATGGTTGCGACGGCCAAGGACCTCGCCGCGGCTGGCCAACTCCAGCTCGAGGACGGTCAGGAGCCGATGATTGCCTGACATGTCCATGATGCTGACCGGCCTGCGCGGCCTCCCTCTTCCCGACCTTGACGCCCCTGCGGTCCCCCCGCCCGAGCCGCCGCCTGGCCCCTCCACGGAGGAACTGCTGGAAGCAGCCCGCCGCGAGGGCCACGCCGCCGGCCTGCGCGAGGGTGAGGCGCGCGGCCGCGCCGCTGAACAAGCCTCACGCGACGCCCTGGCCGATGAATCCGTCCGCATCGCCCTGCTCCAACTCGAAACGGCCCACAGCGCCGCCACCGAAGCTGTTGAGGCCTGTGCCCAATCCCTCGCGGAGATGCTGGTCGCGATGGTGGATGCCGCCCTTCCCGGCGCCGCCGCGCGCGAAGCTGCCTCCCTGCTGGAACCGCTGATGGCCGCCCTCGGCCCGGTGGAGGATGCCCCCGAAGGCGCCGTCCTTCGCGTTCCTCCCGCCCTGCTGGACCATGCCCGCGCCCGCTTCGGCGCCACCGGCCTTCCCATCGAGCCCGACCCCGCCCTGCCCGCAGGCGATGCCCGCATTGTCTGGCGCCATGGCGGCCTCGACCTCGACCTGTCCCGCCGCCGCGCCGCCATCCGCGACGTGCTGGCCGCCCTGAAACTGCCGCTGGAGAACGAGACATGAGCAACGGCTTCGAACCCGTCGCCGCGAACGAAACCGGCGAGGCCCGCCCGGCTGCCGCCGTTCAGGGCCTGGATGCGGTGTATGACATTCCCGTGCAGGTCAGCGCCGTGCTCGGCCGCGCCACTCTCCAGGTCAGCCAACTCCTGAAGCTCGGCCGCGGCGCCGTTGTCGAGCTGGACCGCAAGCTCGGCGAGGCCGTGGACATCTATGTCAACAACCGCCTCGTCGCGCGCGGAGAGGTGGTGATGGTCGAGGATAACCGCCTTGGCGTGACCATGACGGAGATCGTGAAAGCGGACCGCGCCGGATGACGCGCCTCCTCATCATCGGCAGCCTGGAAGCCGAACTTGGCCAGGCCGCGCGCATCGCGACCTCCCGCGGCGCGCGGCTGCGCCAGGCCGATGGCGTCACCGGCGGCATCGCCCTGGCCCGCGCGGAAGGCTTCGACCTCATCCTCTGCGACGTGCTGCATGATGTCTCATGGCTCGTCTCCTCGCTGGAAGCCGAACGCATCGCCTGCCCCGTCATCGCCTGCGGCCGCAACGCCGATGCCGCGGCCGCCGTGCGCGCGATCCGGGCCGGCGCGAAGGAATTCCTGCCGCTTCCGCCCGATGCCGATCTCATTGCCGCCATGCTCCAGGCCGCCGCCGGGGAAGCGGACGGGCCCATCCACCGCGACCCCGCCATGGCCGCCGTGCTCCGCCGAGCCGAGGGCGTCGCCCGTGCCGAAGCCAGCGTCCTCATCACCGGCGAGAGCGGCACCGGCAAGGAAGTCCTGGCCCGCCACATCCACCGTCATTCCCGGCGCGCCGACAGGCCCTTCGTCGCCCTGAACTGCGCCGCCCTGCCCGAGGCCCTGCTGGAAAGCGAGCTTTTCGGCCACGAGAAGGGCGCCTTCTCCGGCGCCATCGCCGCCCGTCGCGGCAAGTTTGAACAGGCCGATGGCGGCACGCTGCTACTGGACGAGATCGGCGAGATGGACCCGCGCCTCCAGGCCAAGATCCTGCGCGCGCTTCAGGAACGCGAGATCGACCGCCTCGGCGGCGCCGGCCCGGTGAAGGTCGATGTCCGCATTCTCGCGGCCACGAACCGCGACCTGTCCGCCGAGGTCGCGGCCGGCCGATTCCGCGAGGATCTCTTCTTCCGCCTCAACGTCGTCGCCCTCCGCATCCCCGCTCTGCGCGACCGCCCCGAGGACATCCTCCCCATCGCCGAGCACTTCGCCCGCCGCTATGCGGAGGCCAACGGCCTTCCCCCACGCCCCTTCGCCCCCGCCGCGCGTGCAGCCCTGCTTTCGCATTCCTGGCCCGGCAATGTGCGCGAACTGGAGAATACCGTGCACCGCGCCGTGCTGCTCGCCGAGGGCGATGAGATCGCGCCCGAAGCGGTGGAACTGCATGTGCCCGTCCCCCGCGTCGCGCCACCCGTCACCGCGCCCGGCACCACCTCCCCCGATCCCCAGCCTGGCCGTGCCATCGGCGTCGCCGCCCTGGTCGGCCGGCGCATGGAGGATGTGGAGCGCGACCTGATCCTCGAAACCCTCACCCACTGTCTGGGCAACCGCACCCGTGCTGCGGAAATCCTCGGCATCTCCATCCGCACGCTCCGCAACAAGCTGCACGAATACCGCGCCGCCGGTGCCCCCGTGCCCGTCGCGCCGGGCCAGATGCCTGTCGCGCCTTTCCCCTACGCGCAGACGGGCTGATCTATGGCTCTGCCTCCCTGGCTGCGGAAGCTTGGCAACTCCACGGATGTGGCGCTGGCAATCGGCGTTGCCATGCTCATCGTCGTGCTGGTGGTGCCCCTCCCCGTCCCGCTGCTGGATGCCGGCCTGGCCCTTTCCGTCACCCTCTCCGTCCTCGTCCTGATGACGGCGCTCTTCCTCCAGCGTCCGCTCGACTTCACCTCCTTCCCCACCATCCTCCTGCTGACCACGCTGCTGCGCCTCGCGCTCAACGTCGCTACGACGCGTACCATCCTCACCCATGGCCATGACGGCCCAGTAGCGGCCGGCCATGTCGTCTCCGCCTTCGGCGGCTTCCTGATGGGCGGCGACGTGCTGGTCGGCATGATCGTCTTCGCCATCCTGCTCGTCGTGAACTTCATGGTCGTCACCAAGGGCTCCGGCCGCATCGCGGAAGTCGCGGCGCGCTTCAGCCTGGACGCCATGCCCGGCAAGCAGATGGCCATCGACGCCGATCTTTCCTCAGGCCTGATCGACGATAAGGTCGCGCGCCAGCGCCGCGCCGATCTGGAAGCCGAAAGCGGCTTCTACGGCGCCATGGACGGCGCCGCGAAATTCGTGCGCGGCGACGCCATCGCGGGCCTCATCATCACCGGCATCAACCTGCTCGGCGGCATTGCCATCGGCACGGGCCGCCACGGCCTGCCCTTCCTCGACGCCATCTCCACCTTCGCCTCGCTCACGGTAGGGGACGGGCTGGTCTCGCAGATCCCGGCCCTCCTCACCTCCGTCGCCGCCGGCATCGTCGTCACCAAGGGCAATACCGAGGGCACGGCCGACAAGGCGCTGGTCAAGCAGCTCGGCCTCGCCAAGCCCCTCTGGATCGCTTCCGCCGCGGCCGCGCTGATGGGCCTGCTGCCCGGCATGCCTCTGATCCCCTTCCTCCTGCTCTCCGGCGGCTTCGCGGCCGGTGCCTGGAACCGCCACAAGGCCGACAACACCGCCGAGGCCACAGCCGTCGCGGCCCCGGCCAACGCGCCCGAGGCGCCAATCGCCGAAACCCTCCGCATCGACCTGCTGCGCGTCGAACTCGGCTACGGCCTCCTCTCCCTGGCCGCCGGCGAAGGTCCGCGCCTTACCGAGCAGATCCGCAATCTCCGCAAGACCGTCGCTCAGGAAATGGGCTTCGTCCTCCCCAGCGTCCGACTGCAGGACAACCTGCATCTCCGTCCGAACGAATACGTCGTGCGCGTGAAGGAGATCGAGGCCGGCCGCGGTGAACTCCGGCTGCCCATGCACCTCGCCATCGACCCCTCGGGCCAGCGCCCCAACATGCCTGGCGAGCCCTGCGAGGAACCCACCTTCGGCCTTCCCGCCCTCTGGATCGAGGAACAGCACAAGGAGGAAGCGCTGGCCCGCGGCTGCACCGTGGTGGATGGCGCCGGCGTGCTCGCCACCCACCTGACCGAGATCGTGCGCGAGAACATGCCCGAACTCCTGAGCCACGCCGAGGCGCAGAAGCTGCTGGACGACCTGCCGCAGGAAAACGCCAAACTCCTGGCCGACCTAATCCCCGCCCAGATTACCACCGGTGGCGTGCAGCGCGTGCTCCAGGCCCTACTTGCCGAGCGCGTCTCCATCCGCGACCTGCCCACCATCCTGGAGGGTATCCAGGAAGCCATGGCCGCCGGAGCCCGTGGCGTGCCTGCCCTGGTCGCCGTTGTTCGGGCCCGCCTGGCCCGCCAGCTCTCCGATGCAGCACGCGGCCCCGCTGGCTATGTTCCGCTCATCTCTCTTTCCGCCGAATGGGAGCAGGCCTTTGCCGAAGCCCTGGTCGGCCCCGGCGATGAACGACAGCTCGCCATGGCTCCTTCCCGCCTGCACGACTTCATGAACCGCCTGCGCGACGCCTTCGACAGCGCCAGCGCCCAGGGCGAGTCCCCGGTCCTAGTCTGCAGCCCCGGCATCCGCGCCCATGTGCGCGCCATCGTCGAACGCTTCCGCCCCTCCACCGCCGTGATGGCGCAAACGGAAATCCACCCCCGCGCCCGCATCCGCACCCTGGGCGCGATCTAGGGCAAAGCCCGATCAGCGCATGCGGCGCAGGCCTTCAGCGATGACCGGGCTTACGCTGCGGCCTGCGGCCAAAGCCACCATGTCAGCGCCGCCGCCGCCAGCAGCCACAACCCTATGATGAAGGCTGCCCCCGCACGGCTGACAGGTCGCCCCTCAGCTCTGATGGCAGCGGCCCGATGCTCCGCCATCAACTCGGGAGGCACCAGCCTGACCGCCAGCATGATCGCCGGCGGCAGCAATATCAGTTCATCAAGATAGCCAAGGACCGGGATGAAGTCGGGAATGAGGTCGATCGGTGAGAGGGCATAGGCAGCAACGGCCAGCGCGAATGCCTTCGCATACCAGGGCGTGCGAGGGTCGCGTGCCGCGAGATAGAGCGCATGCACGTCCCGCTTGATCGTCCGCACCCAGTCCTTGATCTGCCGCAGCACCCGCCTCGCTCCCACACAGACCCGGCCACCCCAGCCGGAGTTTCACTCTAACGATTCACCTCCCCGCAACCATCAGCAGCCCAGCATCCCCTCATGCGGCTTCGAGTCTTCCGAGCGGCCAGGATGGCCGACGCCATGGCGGAATGCCGCCAGGTACTGGGTCCGGACGCGCTGATCCTCTCCACCCGGCGCACCGCTGCCGGGGTCGAGGTAACGGCCGCACTCGAGCCCGCCGAGGAACCGCCGCCCCCGCCGCCTGTGCTGTCCCTCCAGACCGCGCCGGACCCGCTCGCCCGGCACAACCTGCCTTCCACGCTTCGCGCCCGGATCGGCACAGGCATGCCGGAATCCCTCGCCGCCGTCCTGCGCTTCGCCGCCCTGCCGGACGGTGTCTCCCGCCCCCTCGCCCTGGTTGGCCCGCCCGGCGCGGGCAAGACGCTCAGCGGCGCCAAGCTCGCCACCCGCATGGTCCTGCGCGGCACCGCCCCTTTGCTGGTCAGCACCGACTCCCAGCGTGCTGGCGCCGCGGAGCAGATTTCCGCTTTCGCGCGCGTCCTCGGCCTTCCCCTCGCACTGGCCGCCACCGGCGTCCAACTCGCCCAATCCCTCACCCGCCGCATCCCCGGCCAGCCCATGATCCTAGACACCGCCGGCTGCGATCCCTTCGATGCCGCCCAGGCCGAGCAGCTCCTTGCCCTGCTGCGCGTGACCGATGCGGCGCCCCTCCTCGTTCTTCCCGCCGGGCTGGACCCAGAGGAAGCCGCCGAGACTGCCCGCGCCTTCGCCGCCCTTGGTGCCCGCCACCTGCTGCCCACGCGCCTGGACGGCGCCCGCCGCCTCGGCGGCATCCTCGCCGCCGCCTTCGCCGGCCCGCTGGCGCTGACCGAGGCCGGCACCGGCCCCGGCGCCGCGGATGGCCTCACCCCCCTCACCCCCGCCTGGTTGTCGGCCCGCCTGCACGGCCCCGCCCGGAGCGCCGCACAGGAGGCCGCATGACCCCACCCCGCCTGATCGGAATCGCCTCGGGCAAAGGGGGCGTCGGCAAGACCGTCCTCGCCATCGGCCTGGCTCAGGCCCTTGCCCGCGCCGGCCGCCGCGTGCTCCTGGCCGATGGCGATCTTGGCCTGGCGAATATCGACGTCCAGCTCGGCCTGGAGGTGCGGCACGACCTGATGCAGGTCCTGGCCGGCACCGTTTCTCTTGCCCGGGCCGCGCTCCAGCATCCTGCGGGCTTCGACATCCTGCCCGGCCGTTCGGGCTCCGGCGGCCTGGCCGCGCTCGACCCTGCCTGGATCGACCGCTTCATCGCGGTGCTGCGCGAGGCCCCGCATGACGATGTGGTGCTGGACATCGGCGCCGGGCTGGACCCGGTTCCACGCCGCCTCTCGGCCGCCTGCGACCTGCCGCTCGTCGCCGCCACCGACGAACCGACCAGCCTCACCGATGCCTATGCCGTACTGAAGCTCCTGGCCCGCGACGCTCCGGGCCGCATGCCCCGGCTGATCGTGAATCTGGCCGCCGACGCCGCCCAGGGTGCCCGCACCCATGCGGCGCTGGACCGTGCCTGCCGCGGCTTCCTCGGCCGCGGTCTGGCCCTGGCCGGGATCATCCGGCGCGATGGGCGCATACGCGATACCATCCGCCATCAGACGCCGTTGCTGACGCGCCACCCGACTTCCCCGGCCGCGCAGGACATCGAAGCCCTGGCGGCCGGGCTGCTTCCGGCGCGTGCGGTCCAGCTCCTGGCCGGCGCCGCCTGATCCCGCGCCTCAGCGCGCCTCGGCTGATCCCCCGCCCAGCAGCCGCAGCGTCTCCACCACCGCCGTTGGATCCGCCACGCCCTTCCCGGCGATGTCGAAGGCGCTGCCATGCCCGACGCTGGAGAACAGCACATCCGCCCCGATCGACAGAGCCGAGGCCCGCCGCGGCGCGACCAGCTTGATCGGGATATGCCCCTGGTCGTGATAGATCGCCACATAGGCGTCCATTGCCCGCGCGGCGAGCAACACATCCGCGCCCGCCGGCCCCTCGGCCCGCAGCCCCGCGCGACGCAGCATCGCGACAGCCGGCTCGGTCACACGGGAATCCTCGTCGCCGAACAGGCCGCCCTCGCCCGCATGGGGATTCAGCCCGAACACGCCGATGCGCGGATCCTCCACCCCTAGCGCCCGAAGAGCGCGATGCGCCGCCATCCCGGCCGCCGCCACCAGCTCCGGTGTCACCCGCTCCAGTGCCGTCTGCAATCGCTCATGCAGGGTGGCATGCACGATGCGCAGGCCACCGCCTACGAGCATCATGAACACCTCATCGCGCGGCACCCCCGTCAGATCGGCGATCAGCCCGGGATAGCCGCTGAACTCGATCCCCGCGGCCGCAACGGCCGTCTCCGAATGCGGCGCCCCGACAATGGCCTCCGCCGCTCCCTCGCGCACCAGCTCCAGCGCATGTCGAACATACGCGACAGTCGCCGCGCCGGCCGGCGCCGTCACCTGGCCCGGCTGAAACTCCGCCTCCCGCAGCGCCTCCACGGGCGCCACATTCAGCACCCCGGCTTCTCGCCAATGCCGAGGCTCCGTCCTCACCGGCAGCCCATCGGCATGCCGCGCGGCGTAATGCCGGATGGCCACCGGATCCCCCACCAGGATCGGTACCGGCCCATCCTGCGCGGCGAAGAAGGCAGCGGCCTTCACCGCGATCTCCGGCCCAATTCCATTCGGATCGCCGATCGTCAGCGCAATCCGCCGCCGCGAAGCCGCCATGGCACGACCCTCACTCATGCCGAGGGCAGGAAGGCATCAGCGAAGAATGCCCCTTCCGGCAGCCCATGCAGCTTCGTGAAGCTCTCCCGCGCCGCCGCCACCATCTCGGGGCTTCCCGAGGCGTAGACCTGCACGCCCGTCATGTCCGGCCGGTCCGCCGCGGCGGCCGCCTGCACCCAGCCCACGCGCCCGTCCCAGGCGCCGTTCGCACGCGACAGCACGGGCACATAGCGAAAATCGCGCAGCTTCCGGGCCCAGCGTGCCGGCAGTTCCGGCAGATACAGATCCTCGGGCCGCCGCCCACCCCGGTACAGGATGATCGGCCGCGTCCAGCGCTTCCGCACCGCCTCCTCCAGGATCGAGGTCACCGGTGCAAAACCCGTCCCGGTCGCCAGCAGGATCAGCGGCCGTTCATCCCGCCCGTCCAGATCGGCATCGCCATAGGGCATGCTCA